>NZ_JFJW01000071.1:0-18319 GCF_000611125.1 Cupriavidus sp. SK-4 | reverse complement strand
AATTCGTCCAGGCGTTTGGCATGTTCGGGGGGAATAAACAAGTTCAGGCGGTATTTGCTCATAGGTCGATTCCGTCGTTGGGATCCAAGCTTGCCAGCCGCGCTGTGCGTCGCATAGCCGGATCGAAGGCGCCTGTAAGGGGTAACGGCTCGTCGTCATCCAGCAGTGCCAGGTCGTTGGCCGGCGTCTGTCGTTCCGGGCTGTAGAACGGAGCCTCGGACAATTCCGGCTGTCGGCGCGGACCATCGTCGTCGGCAGTAGCGGCTTCGCTGGTTGCCCCCTCCATGACGGCCGAAGCTACGGATACGGCAGGCATCGTCAAACTGCTCCAGTCGTCGGGCCGGGCCGGTGGCGCGTCAGCGTAGCGGCCTGCCGCGAGCGTGGGCGGCGACAGCACGCGCCCCTTGAAATTGGCATCCGCGTAGTAGCGCAGCTTCGTCGCCCTGATCGGTGGGCAGCTGCCCACCATCACCACAGCGTCGTCGGACGGAAGCTGCATCACCTCCCCGGGCGTTAGCAGCGGCCGGGCCAACTCCTGCCGCGACACCATCAGATGCCCCAGCCACGGTGCGAGCCGGTGGCCGGCGTAGTTGCGCTGCGCGCGCTGTTCGGTGGCCGTGCCCAGCGTCTCGGAGATACGTTTGGCCGTGCGCTCGTCGTTGGTGGCGAACGTCACCCGGACGTGGCAGTTATCGAGAATCGAATGATTCTGACCGTACGCTCTGTCGACCTGGTTAAGCGATTGCGCGATCAGGAAACTACGAATATCGTAGCCGGCCATGAAGGCGAGCGCCGTCTCAAAAAAATCGAGCCGTCCCAGCGCCGGGAACTCGTCGAGCATCAACAGCAGCCGGTGACGGCGCGTGATGCCGTCGCCGTCGTCAAGTGACTCGGTGAGCCGCCGGCCGATCTGGTTGAGGATCAGCCGCACCAGCGGCTTGGTACGGCTGATGTCAGATGGCGGCACCACTAAGTACAGCGACACCGGGAACTGGGCGGCAATCAGGTCGGCGATGCGCCAGTCGCAACGGGAGGTGACTTCCGCCACCGTGGGGTCGCGATACAAGCCAAGAAAGCTCATCGCGGTGGACAGGACGCCCGAGCGTTCGTTCTCGCTCTTGTTCAGCACTTCGCGCGCGGCCGACGCGACGACCGGATGCGGTGCTTCGCCAAGATGCGGCGTCGTCATCATCCGATGCAACGTCAGCTCGAAGGGGGACCGGGGATCGGACAGAAAGCCTGCGACGCCGCGCAGCGTCTTGTCCTCGCCAGCGTAAAGCACGTGCAGGATGGCGCCAACCAGCAGGGCGTGGCTGGTCTTCTCCCAGTGGTTGCGCCGCTCCAGCGCGCCTTCGGGATCGACCAGGATGTCGGCAATGTTCTGCACGTCGCGCACCTCATGCGTACCACGCCGGACTTCTAGCAACGGGTTATAAGCCGCTGACCGCGGATCCGTCGGATTGAACAGCAGGCAATGCGAAAAGCGCGAACGCCAGCCGGCGGTGAGGTGCCAGTTCTCACCCTTGATGTCATGGATCACGGCTGACGCGGGCCAGCTCAAGAGTGTCGGCACCACCAGGCCGACCCCCTTGCCGGAGCGCGTGGGTGCGAAGGCCAAGACGTGCTCCGGCCCTTCGTGGCGCAGGTACTGGTCGTCATATCGACCAAGAAAGACGCCCGCTGGCTCGGTGAGTCGAGCCTTGCGGATATCCACGGCCGTCGCCCAGCGGGCGGAGCCGTAGGTTGTCACCAGCGTGGATTGGCGTGAGCGCCAGACCGACATCACGATGGCGACCAGCACAGCGAGCAGCCCGCTGCCGCCTGCGATCGCGCCGCCGGTGTCGAACACGTGCGCCGCATAGGCATCGTAGAAGAACCACCACTCGAACAGGCGCCACGGGTGGTAGATGGGCGAGCCGAAGAGATCAAACCAGGGCGTGCCAAGGCGTACTTGATAGCCCAAGGCGGTGGCGGTCCACTGTGTAGCGCCCCAGACGCCGGCCATGACGATGCCGAGCACAACGGCAATCTGCCCAAACAGCACGCCCTGGCCATGTGTCCTTGCTTCCGCCCTCTCGTGCACAGACACCTCGCGAAATCCGCACAACATCGTGCGCCAAGCACGAGGTTGGGGTCTCATCAAGGGCCGGTCAAAGACCGTTATTGAAACAAAGGTCAAGGGAAATGCAAGAATTCCTGCCAGAGAAAACTCTGTCATAGCGCCGCAAGCGATAACGCGTTGCGGCGTACGTGCAAAAAGAATCACGGGAAATCCTGGCGATGTGCCGACGATCAGAACCTGGGCGTATGCTTCGGGGGCGTATAGGGCGTGCCATTGCCAAGGAAGCGCCGATTCGTTGCCTCGGCCACCCGATTACACAGCGCATCGCCGATGCTTGGCGCGATCCAGCCTGCACTGCCCGCGCAGTTCCTCCAGTCGCTTGGGATTGGCAACCAACGACTCCACCGTCTCTGGCGGTTCTGCGCGTCCGCATGCCGCCAGGATCAGGACGAACAATGCCGATGTGACTTTCTTCATGGTGCGACGTCCTCCTCGACGTTATGTTGAGAATCGTGACAGGTTTCGCTACAGGCGCGCGACTCGACAGCGCTTGCCCGCTCGATGAAGCGGGTTAAGGTCACTGACGGTTCCGTATCGCGGCGCAGGAGATAGGTGGTGACTAGGGGAACTTGCCCTGCCAGCGGGCGCGCTACCACACCCGCTCCCCTGTTGGCGAGCGCATGCGATGCACCCGTAAGCCCTAAAGCAAGGCCTGCCGACACCAACGTCATCATTAGCTCAAATGAGGACACACGATCCACGACCAGCGGCTCTTGATCCACGCAGCGCAACAAGCGGTCAACCAGCCGGGCATGGCCCTCGCATGCTTGCGGATCGCAAAGCACCAACGGATAGCGCAGCAGTTCTTCAAGCGGAATCTGTGGATAGGCAAGCAGCGGATGCCGTAGGGGCAACGCTACCACCAGCGGCTCGCGCCAAAGTGGATGCGCGATGATGCCGTCGCCTACGTCGTTGGTTAGGGAGAATCCGACATCGTATAGACCATCGTTCAGACCCTCAATCTGCTTTGACAACGGCACCTCGAATAGTCGGACCTCGACCGCCGGCTCATCCTCCCGCCACAACGCAAGCAACGCCGGCAGACGCGATCGGGCACTACAGTCTGACAGGACGATGCGCAATTGATCGTGAAAACCGTTTGCGACTGCTTGGACACAGTCGCGCGCACGCCCCACCGCAGCGAAGATGGCTGGTAGGTTCTCCAAGAGCACCTCACCAGCGCGAGTCAGGCGCGTACTACGGGTGGTCCTCGCGAAAAGCAGCACCCCCAGGTCTTCTTCCAGCTCTCTGATAGCACGAGATAGCGGCGACTGCTCCATGTGCAATCGTTCTGCCGCTCTCGTGAAATGGAGTTCTTCGGCAACGGCCAGAAAGCAGCGCAGATGGCGCAACTCCGTCCTGAGTGACTTGCTAGACATGCGCACTCCCAAGCAAGACGCCCGGATGAAAGCGGTTCACGAGTTGCCGATAGTACCGATTCTTCTGCACGAGACACTCCTAGCGAATGAGCGAAAACCGCTGCCAGATCTGCGTCCTGAATCCAGCGACGCAGTGCTGATTCTGTCTTCGCCGAGCATGCATTGCGAAGGCGCTCCAAATCCACGTTAGATGACGTAAGCCAACAAACGATGTCGATGGCAGACCTTATCGACGTTTTCATGCCGATGGGATCAACCCAACCGATAGAGAGACCGCTCATCCCCACATGAGGGGGAGGGCCTCAAGATGAGGCATTAAAAATGCTTATCTCGGGTGGAACAAGTCAAGAATCGACATGATTTAGATCGAATTGGGAATAAACCTCGCGACCCACTGCGAGATCATTCAATCAATCCGCCGATTTAGAGCCGGCGGCCAATGCACCCACGCATCCATAAATCGCTGCTAGGCAGCGAGGCCCAAGATCCGCCGCGAGGACTGGGCAGTACACGAATTCCGACATGACGATACTCGCCCGCCCACGCCACATGTCCTCAGTTGCCGCTTTCCTGGCCGCAATTCTTGTGGTGCCTGCCACAGTCTTTGCATTCAGCGTCACCGGGGCACACGGTCGCTCGACGTTCAATGCAGTCAAACATTGGGCGGCAGACATGAATTACGGTGTCATCTGGGAGCCACGAACGAATGGGGGTGTGGTGGATTTCTCTGCGCCCCAACGCTACGTGCACGAGGACTTCCATATTGCGGTCCAGGCACTGGTCAGCGGCGAGGTATATGGACGACGCAACGAGTATTGCATCCCGCCTTCCGTATACCAGGCCCAAGCCGTGATTGACGACCGATTGCGACTGGTTTACGTATTCGGACGCCCCACTGGAAAGCGCTGCGTGTTCCCCTATCCATAGCGCCTTCAGAGGGGACCGAATTGCCCACACGTGGTGACTACTCTCCCGCCGGATCGCTCTCATCCCATAGGCGATCCAGACCAATCCTCAAGACATTCAGACGGAACAGGAATGAATATCTCTCGAACTCGATCATCAACCGGTCAGTCCATTGCTTAGGAGAGATTGAATCGGGCCTCAGAGGGAATATTTGTCAAAATAGACGCGCATTGACCGAGGCTGCGAGCCTTCCGCGGAAGGCCGCATTTCAGACTTCGCCCACTGAGCAGAACTAAAGAAGGCTCGACAAAACGAATGATTCCCACGGTTAGTAGGATGACAAGTATGAACCCGGAACACATTTACGAATTTGATCTCAACGGATATGTCATCATTCCTGCGGCCATCACTCAGCCCCATCTGCTGCGCCTGCAGGAGTACTGGTCAAGGCATCTCATCACGCATTTTCTGCATGATGTTAACTTCGACTGGGGCGAGGAATGGCGCGCACTGATTGACCTTGAAGCGGTCTATCGCTTCCTCGATATCATTTACCGATCAAGATTCCGCCTCGACCATATGTTCTGCGTCGACGAGCGGTTTATCAGTAGTGGCGGCAATCTGCACCATGAGGCTGATATGTTCGATGATGGCATATATTACTGGGTACGGAATCACCGTATCCACAGCGGGCTTGTCGCAGTCCAATATGCCGTTTCGGATATCAGCGCGACCGAGAATCACTTCTGCTGCATCCCGGGCTCGCATCGTGCAAATTTCCCGGTTCCAGACCGCTACCGGAGCCTCGCAAACAACCCGCTGTTGCGGCACGTCTTCCTGCGGGCCGGGGATGCCGTGATTTTCTCCGAAGCGCTTGTCCACGGAACCTGCAAGGTGGCCGACTCCGGGCGACGACGCTCGGTGTTTGCGCGCTATATGAACAGTCATTCCTATTTCAGAAGGCCTCCCGCGCATCAGGAGATTACGGCGTTGCCGGCCACGCCCAACCATTCGGTCGCTGGCACACAGCAATTTTCCCCGGATCGCCTTACACCGCGGCAGCGGCAACTGGTTGCTGCGCCCGCCTACGCAAGGAGCCACCCGGCCATACGGAGCTAGCACGAATGGAACCCGTGAGCGCAAAAGCGATTATGTTTGGACCGAGAGGGGTTCTGTTCGTCAAGAATCCGCGCAACGAATTGGAGTTACCGGGCGGACGACCCGAGGCGGGAGAAGGGCTCGAGCGTGCACTGGCACGCGAGGTAAGGGAAGAGTGCGGCCTGGATGTCACCTCGACGGTCTATCTCGGCAGCAGATCCTGCGAGATCATTCCAGACAGACGTGTGTTGCTTGTGTTCTTTCTATGCGAGTTCGCCGGGCAAGTCCTGACGTTGAGTGAAGAACATACGGCCTATGAATGGATAGACATCGCGGCTGAAAAGCCGGCGATTCTACCGTCTTACTACTGGGATTTCTGCCAAGATTTTGCCTTGTCTCGCAAGGAACATTCGCATGTCGGAGTTCTGTCGCAGGAGGCGGTACCGACGTACCCGCTTCCTACTGGTGAGTCAGATCGACAGCGCCTTCAAATCATGTCATCGATCTACGACCCAGCCACGAGGGATTTCTTGAGTCGGTATCTCCCAGATCAGGGACGCGCCTTGGATGTCGGCTCTGGTCACGGACAGATTGCATGCTGGATGGCCAGTAGTAGACCGCAGTCTACGGTGTTGGGTATCGATAACAATCCGAATCAAATCGACATGGCGTGGTCTACCGCTCGGCGGCTGGCATTGACCAATGTCGCATTTCGCCTCGGGGATGTCACCCAACTCACCAACGTCGTTCAGCCGGAAGGGGCGTTTGACCTCATCACCTGCCGATTCACGCTGCTGCATATCCAAGAACGCGCGAATGCCATCCGGACGCTCCTTAAACAGCTCGCCCCAGGGGGAACCATGGTCATCGAGGAGCCATCGCTGGCAAGCCTGTTCTCAGTGCCGGCGGTATCGGCATTCGCGGAGGCGAATGCCGTCATGATGGCCTACGGCAGGAGAAATGGTGTCACCTACGACTGCATCGAGGACATTTGGGCAATCGTCACCAATCTGGATGTCAATATCAAGGAAGCCAGATTCAGCCAGCCTACGGTCTGGAAGAAGGAACACAAGGAAGTCGTCTACTTATCCTTCCAACAGTTCCGGCCTCAGCTCGTCGAGCAAGGACTCATTGCAGAGAAACGCGCAGAGGCTGTTGCTCAAGCGCTCACCCAGGAATTTATGGATGACACCGTGATATCCGGCGGGCTACGCACGCTGCAACTAGCCATTTCCATACGAGGACAAGAACCAAGATGCAGGTGACGGTCTCTCAAGTATCACAAGGCATCTATGAGCACATTCCGACGGAGGACGTAGTGGGCTATCTCCTGCGCGAGCGCTCAATGCTAGCTTGGGCGATTGATGGCGCCTCCCCTCTCACCGCCGCGCCATTCAAGACTTACGAAGACGTCACTGACGCCGGATGGTTCGCGCGACGGCTCAGCCAGTTGCTGGAAAAGCAATTTCAAGACATTCCCTTCAGCAAGGCGCAGCTGTGCAACAGTCTGCAGGTCCTCCAGGACGAATACCGCCGCGACGGAGGCGATGCCCAGCCGATTTGGGGCTGGCCTGTTGCCGCCGCCACGTTCGTGGAGATTGACCGAACGAAAGAACCTGTAAGTATGTCCGTCTTTCGCTATGCGGATTGCTTCGTGGAAGTCTTGCAAGTTCCCGTTCCTAGCGCGGACCAATCGCCTCGGCCGTTACAATCGCCACCAAGCTATGATCGCTGGAAGCCGTACTCTGGATTCCGGGGTCACAAGCTGTTGAATCTATGGCAACGTCGGCTCCAACAGCAGAAGGGCGAGTGCAGTACCGCGCTTACCCTGAACCCGGCCAGTGCGATGAACGCCGTGGAGGAGGAACGAAAGATCACGACACCAGCTCATATCGTTCTGGGCAGCGACGGCTTATCTCGCGTTTGGGATACCTACCAATTGATGACCAGTGAGCAGGCCATGCATCTGGTCGCACAACATGGGCTATCTTCGCTCTTGCATGCGCTCAGGAATTTCGAGGCATCGAGCCTCACCGGCGACGCTGAGCTCAAGAGACGGGATGATGCTAGCGGAATTCACATTTTTCTTCCGTAGCACCGTCGTGCCATGCCTCTCGGTTCTTATTTGGCGCTTGCACTCTTCGCGATGCGGGGACTTTGATTTTGCCTCACTGGCGGCCAAGCTTTCCATCGCGACGACGCGCATAAGGACGTGAACGCCATTTTTTTTAGCGCCCGTTGACCTGCAAGATGCTCTAGTAGACGTGATCCCCATAGCCCTCGCGCATGAAGCGCGGCTTGCCGCGCTGTCTCGGCCCGGAACGTCCTGAAACAGAGAACGGAACCGGCGTCCGATAGAGGCCACCTTCATAAGGTGGCCTGCGCTTCGCGCTCATCTTCTCCTAATGACTATCACAATGGCGTGGCTTACGCCGATTCCTTTGGGGCTCCTCGTGTAGACCGCGGGGGGCAAAGTACGTCGCCGTCATGCGCATGCCGTTCGTGCCCTGCCTAGCGTGATCGCAGCGAGTCGACGCTGACGTTCACCACCGCTGGAAACGCACAGTTCTGCTTCATGTCACCCCCCTCCTGGCAATGCGCCGGCTACTTCCCGGCCGTGCGCAGGAGCGATAGCAAAACAGCTCCAGTACGCGCGCCAATCGATGCCATAGTTTCCTGCTTAAAGATGCACCAGGCGTCATAGCGCTCCCACAGGACTGGGTGTTCCTTGCGGCGTTCTACTTCGCGTGCATGAAGGCCTTCGGACAGCTGCGATATCCACTCATCTCTAGCCGCCTCGCGGTTCTTCGGCGGGCCGCCCAGTGCTTCTCGCGTTTGTTCGTAGTCTTCATCGCTCATGGCTGCCACTTGCGCTGCTTCCGCCTCGCTCCAATCCGGATATTGCCGGTAGTCGTGGACCGCATACTCGGTCACTAACGGCAACACGTGTCTCACCATGTCGGCATCGAGTAGCGATACCGCCAAGTGCTCCAATTCTTCGCTCTCACTGGAACCCAGGCCAGACCCAGTCGCCAGTACGGCCTCACGTTGCAGGGCTTCCCAGTCCGACTCCATCACGCTCGCGCCAGCGTGCTGGCGTTGATGCAGCATCTCGATTTTCCTGTTGAGAGTGCGCGCAATATCGTTTTGGCGATATTGCGATATAGCCCATGGGGAAAGGTATAGCAGGTCGTACAGCACCTTGGCTGTCACTGCACCGAGGTTCGCCCCAACTGGCATGGCATCGACGATCTCAAGTGTCTGCGCGCGCGCCGTCTTCTCATCGTTCTGGGATTGGAGCCAGTACAGCATGCCAAGTAGGTCTCCCAACGCCATCGGCACCCCTACAATCGCTTCGAACTGCGCCTCATCGCCTGCCAGTTGTCTCGATGGTTGGTATGCCTCCTCTTGAGAACAATCCCTCAGGCGGGCAATGCCAGCTTTCTTGACAGCGACGTCACCGCCGAAGCTATTCCACTTCTCTTCTGGGGCATCGGCCGAAAGCGGCGCATTCCGTGTTTCGAGAGATGCACGCTGTAGCGCAGGTACCACCAGTCCAAGCTCCCCCAACCATTTCTCCACCATGAGCTGCAGCCGCATTGTCGACGGACCGACGAGGCGGCCGTATTCCTTGCCCGCAGAGTAAAACGCCAGCGTCGGGATCGCACGCACGCCAAAGTACTGCCACCCTCCGGGCGCCTCATCGACATTCAGCTTGAGCACCTTCAATCGTCCCGCATGATTGGCCGCGAGCGTCTCCAGATGGGGCGCTAGTGCTAGACACGGCGCGCACCACGGTGCCCAGAAGTCCACCAGAACGGGGGTATCACCCTCAACGTCCTGCTGGAACGTCGCCTGCGTCGTTTCAAGTATCGTCATGCTTACCTCACTTCGGTTGCTATTGCACAAATCGATGGAGCGACCTTGCCCAGGAACGCTCACTGAGCTTCAGCGCGCTACCCCGGACGACCAATGCCGCTGGCCTATCGTTGGGTTGCTGCTTTCTTCGCATCCGTAAGCAGAACCCGCGCACAATTTTGGCTTCGCTCATCACTCATTGCCAGCGCACGTGGGGGACGAGGAAAGATGAAATAGAGCAAGAAGAAGTGCGAAGACGAGCAATTGACAGAAAATTGCTCGACTTTCGCAAAAACAGATTTAAAGACACCAGGACCAGCGCATAAAGCGATTGGATTTTGGAAAGAAATCCGAGTAATTCAGACTCAATGGGAATGAGCCTTCCGTGAAACTTGCGCGCGATCATCCCGTCCCTGCTAGAGATGAAGAGCCATCGCTCCTAAGAAGCGCGATGGGGCGTCGGCCGCGTCAAAGAGCGAGAAATGACTGAGACAGTCGACATACGGGATGTCGTCAAGGCCATCGGCATCTGCAAATATGGTGAGGCTGCCGTCGGCGTATTACTAACCGGCAGCTTTGTCAGGGTAATGCGACACCACAGAGCGACGTGGACTCATCGCCAGCTCCGCGGACATACAGTTCGACAAACAGGCTGATATCTCACTGGCCTGGCTCGTTCTGGCCCTCTGACTGAACAAGACGGGGGTATGCGAGTCTTGCTAGACAACGCGCGGAGCTTCCAGTTCCTTGGGATCTTGACGTAAGACGGCCGCGAAATCTTGGACGGAACTGGGTGGGATCGCTGCAGTGCGATCGCCCCCCCACCATTCGCATGGCTGCCCTGTTAACCTATCGATGGCCCCCGTTGCCTCGCTAGCTCCCAGGACACGCTACCTCCGCGCATCGTCACTGAAAGATGCTGCCCCAGCCGCTGTTCGATCACCGGCTTCCACGGCACGAGGCTGAACGTTTTACCGTCATCGAGCATGGCGTAGCGCCCGCTCGCGAGCTGCACACTGCGTCGGTAGATGCCCGCCATGCGCTGCCCGTCGGGCACCCGCCGATGCTCCAGACCGGTTTCAGCGGCGATGTCCTGCGCGGCCGTGGCCAACTCCCTGCCACGCAACGTCGCCAGGAGATTGCGCACCAAAATCACACGCTGCCCACGCCGCTCGGCCAGCCGCTGCTCAACCAAGAACTCTGCACGCTGTCTCAGCGCGGCCTTGACCTCCTCGCCGAAGCCTACGTCGCCCAGCCCCTCGCCGCCACCGATCAACTGCTGGTCGAGCCATGTGGCGCCGATCACACGGGCCTGTCGCTCGATGGGCAGGTGCGATCTCAGCTCCACCACCACGCCGCCGCCCAGGCGCTCCGCGTCGTACCGGCGGCCACGCTCGACCAGGTCGCCTGGCACGTGCCAGACGCCTTCTGCCACGCGCTCTACAATGCCGGCACGGCGCAAGGCTTCGAGGCGGCGCACGTGTGCGGCAACCAGTTCGTGCGGGTCGCGCTCAGCGGTAGCATAACGCTGGGCAATGACAAGGTGATGGTCAGTGCGGTACACCCCTTCAACAGCGAGTGCAGAGATGTTCCGGTCGGCCGCGCGCACCTCGGCCAAACCCTTCACTTCCGCGATGGCGCCGACCGGATAGCAATCCAGCTCTGACCGTGGTGGCAATGCGACGTAGTGCGCCTTGCCGTCGATCCCGTCGACAATTAGGTAGGCCTTGTCGTACAGCTCATCGGCCAGCCCCTTGTCGGCCACCCGACCGATGATGGTGCGGCCACCCTCGGCGGGCTGAAACACGGCCAGCTCACGCTGCTTGCCGCTCATGGCGCGCTGCATGGTGCGGATGATATCGCCTCGCTCGCCCATCGCCCGCAGGGTTGGCTCGGCCTGGGCATGGATCGCCCACACACCGGGCTGCTGCTCGGTCGCAAGACCCATGCGCTGCAAGCGCTGCAGACGCCCAATCAGCATTGGCCGATGCCGTTGCAGCCGGGGAGCGCCCAGCGTCTCCGGCTGCACCAGACCGTCCACCGCCTCGCGCTGTAAACTACGGTCCAGCCCTGTCCACCGCTCCTGGTCGACTTCCCGCAGCATGACGCGCTGGATCTCCAGTTCGGTGCGCGGTCCTAGCCATTCCGTTGCCAGCTCCGATGCGCGCATGCGCATCCCCTCGGCGAGGTAATCCCGGGAGATGATCAGGTCCTCCCCAACGTCGTCCTTGCCGCGTAGGACGATGTGCGTATGCGGGTTGTCGGTGTTCCAGTGATCCACGGCCACCCACTCGAGCCGGGTACCCAAGTCGGCCTCCATGCGCCCCATCAGGTGCCGGGTATAGATCCGCAAGCCGTCGAACAGTTCTGCGTCCTCCGGCGACACGATGAAGCGGAATTGGTGCCGGTCGCCCTCGCTGCGCTCCTTGAATGCATCGAGGTCCGCGGCATCGGTTGTCGGGCCATAGGCTCGTCCCGCGCCACCGTGGCGATCGACGCCTTCACGCTCGATGTAGCGCAGATGCGCGGCGGTCGTACGTGGCCCAGCATTCGCCAGATTGACCAGCCGTGTCTTGATCGTCACGCGCCGGGCATTGGGGGTCAGCGAGCCACCGGCGAAGCGCGCCGCGACGTGGCCGCGTCCCAACCGGGCGCCCGGCCGTTGGCCGGCCTTGCCGACGGTCTTGCCGAGTTTAGCGCCGGCCTTGTTGGTCTGGCGCAGCACCTGGTTGACGAAGGCGTCGCCGCGCCGTTTTGGCGCGCCAGGCCGTATCTGGAAACGATCGTAGTCGTGTTTCCTCATGCTTCGCTTCCGTCCAAAGCCAGCGTAGCCGGGCGGGTAAAGCACGCCGCTTCGCCAATGTCGTTGCGGCATTGCGCACTTCACGACACACTGCTACCCCCTGGCGCGTGCCGCGTCACCCCCACGTGCAGACTGCCTCTTGGCGAGCCAGCGTGCCGCGACCTTATATCTTGCCTTCCACCTTTGCCCTGCCCTCTCGCGGTGGACGCCGGCGGCCCCGCGGCGGTGCACTCCGCGCAGCGGCTTCGCTGGCGAGCGCTGCCAAGGCCACAGGCCGGCCGCGTTCAAGGCAAGACGCTGCACGTGGGAACGCCGCGCCGGAGGCGGCGCAAGGTGCGGCGCGAGCGCATCCGCGCTGCAGGTGCGACGACACGGGGACGCCCGGGCGAACGACGGCCCGGATGGCACGACGAAGCGCAGTGAGTCGGCGGCCATCATCGACCCGTCTCCGACCAAACCGTATGCGCGACGCCGATCACGGCGGATGCGGCAACCGGCCCGAAATACCGGCTGTCAAATGACGCCGGATCGGTCGTGCTCAGCAGGAACACCTCGCCTGAAACCAGGCGCCGGCACTGTTGCCAGGATGGCAGCGGCCGGCCCATGCGGTCAGCAGACAGCGCGGCGGCCACCAGCACGTCGTCGATGCGCACGCTGCGTCCGACCATGCAAATGTGCTGTGGCGCCACCGCACCCACGCGCTTGAGCAAGGGAACGTCCGCGGGCAGGTAGCCACGCTGCGCCGCCAGTGCAGCCGCTTCGATCGGTAACCGAACCAGCACGGTGCGGCCCACACGCACGGCTCCATGCTGCAAGTCGGCCCGATTGAAGGTCGGATCGATGCGATACCAGCCAACCGCCATGCTGGCGGACGGGTTATAGGTCAGGCGAGGCAGCGGCGACGCCAAAGACGCCCAGGCCAACGCAGCGAGACCGAGAATAGAGAAGCCTGCGACCACGATGCGAGCGCGTCGGCGCGAGCGCGGATGCCGCGCGGTGCCGGCAGTCATGATAGCGACCTCCCCGCCAGCCAGGCGGCATGCCGCTCGGCAGTATAGGCCGGCAGCGGCAAGCACGCGCTGAGCCGATTGCCCAGCGTGCGCCAGTACGCGGGCGACACAGCGACCGGGGCAATACCCAGCGCCTCGATGGCGTCGATCCGTTCCAGCACGGCGCGCACGGCCGATTCGCCCTCGGCATCCAGCAGCAGACGAGCCCCGGGCAACACGCCGGGGATGCGCTGCGCCGCGTCCAACGACGTGCAAGTCTGCATCACCATGAGGTGCCAGCGCACCGTACCGTAATCGTTGGCTTGCCAAAGGATACGGCAGAACACCGCGCCAGGCAGAAACACCGCGACACGACGCGAGCGGTCGAGGCGGATGGTGTGCGCTGGGTTACCAAAACGCAGGTAGATGTCGATGCGCTGCGCGATGTAGGCGAGCGAGACGCGGGTCACCGGCGCGGAGCCGTCAAGGCCGGCGAGCACCGCAAGTGGTGGCGGGGGCGTAGCTGCGACCGCCGAAGGTTGCGCGTTCATTGGGGTGACTCCGGGAATTCGCGTTCCAGCAGCGCGCGCAGCAGTTCGGCGACGGTCACGCCTTGCGTGAACGCCGAGACTCTGATGCGTGCGCGCGTCGCCGGTGTGATATCGAGCGTCAGGCGTGCGGCGTACAGGTCGTTCTTCTGGAGGCCGTCTGCCTCGCCCTGTCGAACCCACGCCTGAGCGTGCGGGTTCACGGGCGGACGCGCGCCAATGGCGATGCGTTTGCCACGGGTGATCGTCATGTCGGCCACCGCAGCAGTTCATCGACCAACGCGGTGATTTCGTGCGCGGCGGCACTGTCTGGCGCGGTTTCGCGGGCGAGCCGGCCTGCAGCCACCCTGTCAGCGAACACGATGCGCTGATGCACTTCGGCGCGCAGCGCCGGTAGCGGCTGAGCAGCCAATGCTTGGCGGGCTTCGCGGCCAATGACGGTGGTGCTGATGCGCCGGTTGATCATGAAGGCAGCGCGTAGCGCCGGCCGGAAGACTGGCGCCTCACGGATCAGCGCGACCATCTCGGCAGATGCCCACAGGCCGTAGAGACTGGGCTGCGCTGGAACCAGGACGCGATCGGCGGCCAATAATGCCGGGCGCGCCAGGGCGGCGATGCGTGGCGGGCCGTCGATGACGACATGGTCGCAGCGTCGCGCCAAGTCCGGTGCTTCCTGGTGCAGCGTCTCGCGGGCGAGGCCCAAGGCGCCAAATAGGCGAGCCAAGCCCTGCTGGCTTCGTCGTTGTGTCCAGTCCAACGCCGATCCCTGTGGGTCGGCATCAAGCAGGACGACGTGCTGGCCGCGTAGCGCCAGCTCCCCGGCGATGTGCGTTGCGAGCGTGGTCTTATCCACGCCACCGTTCTGGTTGAGTAAGGCGACAATCATGACCTCGCCTCACGGACTGAAACACCGGCCTTTGCTGCGTCGTGCCGGTCGGAGGTTGTCCACCGACGCCGCGCGCTACTACTAGTTAGTTTTTTTAAGTTAGATAAGTTAACGGAGCCGAAAACCCGCGCCGGTATTGGCTTTGCGGGCATTCCATACTCCTGATAGCACGATACGCGTACTCCTGATAGCACGATACCCCTTACTCCTGATAGCACGAGGCTCTTCACAGGTTGTCCCCAAGTTATCCCCGTGCCGTGGAAAGCACGGGCCTGAAGGTCAGCACTTCGGTGGCATCGCCCGGCACACGCGCGATGCCAAGGACGTACCCAGGCAAGGGTTGCCGCGCCACCAGTGCGCGCAGATCGTAGGCAAAATCCGAGAAGCGCGTGGCGCTGCCCGATTTCCGGTACAGGTGCCGAAAATCGAATTGCCAGCCGCCCGGCTGCTTGCCACCGTGCTTGCGCACCAGGCGGTACAACCATCGCTCGATGCCGCCAGTGAGCCGGAAATACGCCGGATCGATGGTCAGCACCAGGGCAGCGTCGACGACGCCGGCGTAGAACCAGTCCGGCAGGATCAGCTCGATACCGAGCGGCCTGCCACGGGCATCGGCCAATTCCTTCCACTCGTTGATCCATGAGAACCGATGCAGTCGCCGCCCGCTCGTCTCGCGGATCGAGGTTGCCACGGTGGTCGATTGCAGCCGGTCGAGCGCGGCCTTGAGGCGTTGGTAGTCGCGCAGCGACACCCCGCGTCCTGCGAATCGAAGGATTTCGTATGGTGTGGCGTGCATCAGCCGGGATGGGCGCAGGCCCGCGTCGTGCGCTTGCGCGATCTGGCTGGCGGCCCAGATCAAAATGTCCGCATCCCAGATCGTGGCGATGCCATGGTCCTGCGTGCCTTCCACGCGGATAATGACGTTCCCGCTGCGAAAATCGATCGGCGCCGTGCGCCGCGACTTCGCCAGCGAAAAGAACGGGTACGCCATCAAATCCTGGGCATCGCGCGGCGCCATGTCGCCCGGCAAGGCGTGAAAGCGGTCGAGTTGTTCCCGCTCCACTGATCGACTTGACATGGCAATGACCACCGGCGAGCCAGCGATCAGCGCGCACGGCTGTCCGCCGCATGGTGTTCGGTGTATTCAGGATCGGAGGTGGCCTCGTAGCTGCGCTGGTCGGCCCAGGTGTTGAGATCGGCGACGGCGTACATGACGCGCCGGCCGAACTTGCGGAACTTCGGCCCGCCGCCAATCACCCGTTGCTTCTCGAGCGTGCGCGGCGACAACCGCAGGTAGTCGGCGGCTTCGTCGTTGGTGAGATAACGTTGGAGTTGCGGGGTCGTCGTAGCGACGGCAGCGGCTGCAGGCCGCAAGGGAGCGGGACGCATCGGATGATCCTCCATCGATCAAGATCGTTGGCCGCACAACGCGACCGGATGGAGACCAGTCTGAAGAAAGGGGGGCTGAGCGCGGAGGGTCGTTTTGCAGCGAAGGTAAGATGACCCTATGGAGGTCACTCGAGCTGCGCCAGGCGACGGTAGCCGCCGTGCATCAACGATCGGCCGCGGCGTACCAGGCGGCGCACGCTCGAACGCAGGCCGCTGTCGGCGTGCCAGTCACTTGCCACAGCATCGGCACCGAACAGCCCCTCCCCGACCTCGCGCAGGGACGCGCCTGCCTGGGTCGCGTCGAGCGCTTGCAAGGTGCGCATTTCCAGCATTGCGGAGGGTGCCGGCCGGGGCCGGCCAGTGACAGTCGGGGAAGCTTCGGTAACCTCCGCCAACTTGTCCCACTCGGCCACGACCGTGCGGTAGCGCGCGCTGAGTGCGGCGCCGGGCCGGACGGCATAGACAACGGCCATGCCATCCTCCAGCCCGGGCGCGAGCGCCAGCCGTACGCAGCTGTCGGACCGGCGAGCCATCAGTATCAGACGTTTGCCGTCATGAATCAGATGCTTTTGGCCGGGAATGCGCCAAAACTGGAAGGAGCTGGCATTGGGCGATGGGTCGGCATCCGGGTAGAGTTGGAGCACCGCGTCATGGTCAGGGTACCAGGCCGGATGCGCGTCGCGCGCATCCAGAGACGGGTCTTCCAACAAGCGAAGGCCCCAGCGATGCGCCGCCTCCGGCCGGCGCCGACGACGCAGCCAGTCACGCCGGTAGTCGGGATGGCGGCGCAGGTACTCCCAAGCCAATCCGGGCCCGTCCAGGTGCAGAACGTAGAGATACGCTGCGGTCGGAAGCCAAGAATCAGCACTTCGATCGGCCATGACGCAACCTTCTGTCGAACAGGAACGTCGCGATGGACATCGAGCACAAGAAAATACATCACAAGGTCATTGACTCCAACGCCTTGTCCAGATCGTCCGAATGCGACCGCCGCGCAGCGCGGAAATCGCGCGCGGCACAGCAAATCCTGCCGCAAGCCGCGCAGGACATCATGTCTCTTTGGCTCAAGGCCGCGCCGTCTTGGCGCAATACTGTCGATCTAGACCGCGGCCGTCTTGAATCAGACTGAAATAGGCACAATTAGCTGCAATGGCCTGTGTCTGGATTCCCCGCCGCATCGGGACCTTGGATCCAGTTCAGTGGGGGATCGAACCATCGAGGTGCGCAGCGCCTCTCTCCCCTCTCTGGTGCCATTTCGACTGCGAATCGCAGGGCGGATTAGAGCGGCGCTGGCAAGCGTGGATCCCGATCCATCAACCTACAGACGGATATCAACAGAAGTTGGTGTCGCGAATAGCTTGGGTTCCTTGCCGAGCGGAAATCCGATCACGTACAGGACGTTAGCTGGCATTGGCCTGTCCGGGTCCGAGCCCCCCTTCAGCAGCACGTTGCGCTCGGCATAGCAGAGCGAAACGCCAAGGGTCTTGAGCACATCGATGTTGGCTTGCATCGTGTCAGCCGCCTCGCGCTTCTGCGCTTCGGTATAGGCGTCCAGGGCATCGCGGTAGTTGCGGAAATCTTCCATCAGTGCGGCGAAGCGTTTGTCCGCTTCGGCGCCCATCTCGAAGGCCAGCTCCGACATGTCCATCGTGCTGGTCTGCGCCAGCTCGGCCAACTGCTTACCCGTGGTCAGCCGAATCGCCGCGAAGGTGACGTGCTCGAGGTCGAACTGTTCCTGCGCAGCCTTGAGTTCGTCTTCGGGTGGAATCGCGAATGGCTTGTTGAGCGCGTCGATATCCAGGAAATCGAACGCGCTGGCCAGCGCCCGGCAGGTGTCGGCATCGGCCGGCCAGCCTCGCTCGACGCGCTGAACGGTTCGCAGGTTGAGCCCGGCGATCACGGCCAACTGCTCCTGCGTCCATTGCCGGGCGTCGCGGAACACCTTGATGCAGACAGCCAGCTCGGCGGGAGTCAGCAGGCGTACTGGTGGCGTGTTTTCCGTCGCATTCATTTCGTTGCTCCTTCGTTATCGACTGACGTGGCTGCCACATAGTGAGCAGGCGCCATGGTGTTGTAGTCGCAAGCGCTCAGTGTGCGTGCCGGAACGGGCAAGACGCCGCCCGGTACGCTCAGGGGATTCACATGGGATTCCTGTTGTGGATTCAAGTTCAGGTCTCTTTGCATAGTGGTATGTACGCCGTCGGTCAGAGCCCGGCTTCGTGCGGGTCTTGCGGGCCCGCCACAGCGGGCGAGCCGATTCCCTCAGTCGACTTTCGAGCCATTGACCGGTGCCAGGCTGGTGTACTCTCGACCGCGTGGGCCGAAAGTGCCGGTTCACGGG
>NZ_JFJW01000070.1:1670-12854 GCF_000611125.1 Cupriavidus sp. SK-4 | reverse complement strand
CCTTCGTCACGACTTGTGTGTAATGCAATGGCGTAAGCGCCGCCTTGCGCCGTCTGCGCGGCGGAGGTCTTCAGTAGACCCGACCGATTCACTTCGATGCTGAAATTGCTCTGCGAGGGGATTACGAGGGGCTTGTTTGCGCACTGGCACATTACCTTGGCGCCGCGCACTAGGATCTGGCGCCCGTCCGTAAGCGTGAACGACGGATAGGCATCGTTCATGACAGGACCGCCCACCTTGCACGCCGGGCAGGTGGCGTGATCGCCTTCACCTGCTACCCGGACTCCGTGATGCTCGAAGCGTTGCACCGTTGATACCAGCGTACCGCCCGTGGTTGTTTGATCCCCGTGTCTCAGCGCCTCTCGCATGTCTGCCATTCGTTTCTCCTTTGCTCCGGTCGGACGGCACAGACTCTGTGCCAAGCCGTCTATTTGTGCTCAGAGAGCTACCGGAATCAATCGGACTTGTCTGAATGCAGATGAAATTTTTTGTTATCGGTGCCGCACGTTTTTTAATGCGCTTATCAGGCCGTCTGCTCGCGCCGATTGGCAACATACCGCCTGCCGAATCAGAAGCCCGTTGCGTCAACCCGCGCCAGTGCTGACTTCTCGTGCATGCCGGAGGAAACGCCGGTTCCGGCGTACACCCCCGTCAACGTGTACGGGTTCTCGTCGTCTCAGGCAAGGGACAGTGAGCACCGGCGCGAAGCAGTCCAACGAATTCGCGCTCAAGTCAGTGCAGTCTCGCTATTTCCGCTTCTAATACGGGAAAGTGCTGGCCGAATTCACTGATAAGTGGTTGATTTTCCGGAAAACGCAGTCTCACGAATTCCGGATCCTCGCACTTCAACGGGCGTTGTGATAGATAAAACCGAAGGCGCCGCTTGATGTGGATCCTAGCTAGACCACCCCTCACCCCGGCCCTCTCCCCATGAGGGGGGGGGGGGAACATCTTGCTTAGGCTAGTTCGGGCGGCTTTGGCGCACCCAAAACCGTTGGCAATCTGTCTGGGTGCTCCCTCTCCCGCTTGCAGGAGAGATCACCGCACGCTGGCCATGCCGACTTGCTCGAAGCTCACGCGGTGAACGGCAGGCTGCGATGCCGCTTGCCGGTGAGCGCCGCGACGGCGTTAGCCAGTGCCGGCGCGATCGGCGGCACCGCGGTCTCGCCAATGCCGGTCGGCGGGTCGGCCGATGGCACGACATACACCGCGATCTGCGGCGGCATGTCCGCATGCGTGGCCAGGCGGTAGTCGTTCCAGTTGCCTTGCTGGACCACGCCATCCTTCAGCGTGATCTGCGCGCCGGGCAGCGTGGTGCCCAGCCCCATCATCATGCCGCCCTGGACCTGCGCCTCGACCGTGCGCGGATTGATCGGCATGTTGCAGTGGACGGCCGCGGTCACCCGGTGCACCACCGGCTGGTTGCCGCGCATCGAGGCCTCGACGATGTAGGCCACCACGGTGTCGAACGATTCATGCACCGCCACGCCCCAGGCACGCCCGGACGCGAGGCGCCGCTTGCCGTAGCCCGAACGCTCGACCGCCAGGTCCAGCGCCGCCAGGTGACGCTTGTGCTCACGCAGCAGCGTGCGGCGGTACGCCACCGGATCGATCCCGCCGGCGCGCGCCAGTTCATCGACCAGGGTCTCCATGACGTAGGCCGTGTGCGTATGCCCCACCGAGCGCCACCACAGCACAGGCACGTTGACCTTGGGATGATGGATCTCGAGCGCGATCCGGAACGGGTAAACACTGTCGCTCACGCCCTCGACCATGGTCGAGTCGACCCCGTTCTTCACGGTGAAGGACTCGAACGGAGTGCCGCCGGTAATGGACTGGCCGACGATGACGTGCTTCCAGGCCAGCACCTTGCCCTTGCCGTCGTGGCCGATTTCAACGCGGTGCAGGTGCATCGGGCGGTAGTAGCCGCCGCGCACGTCGTCTTCGCGCGTCCAGATCATCTTGATCGGCTCGCGCCGGCCCGCCGCGTAGCGCGCCTTGGCCACCTGCGCGGCCTCGAACAGGTAGTCGGACGTGGGCACGGCACGCCGGCCGAAGCCGCCGCCAGCCATCATGGTGTTGAATGTCACCTGTTCCGGCTTCAGGCCGAGCACGGCTGCGACGTTGGCCTGGTCGACGGTCTGGAACTGCGAGCCGGCCCACACCGTGCATTGGTTGCCGCGAAAGTCGATGGTGCAGTTGAGCGGCTCCATCGGAGTGTGTGCCAGATAGGGGAAGACATACTCGGCGGTGAGCTTGTGTGGCGCGGTGGCAAGCGCCGAAGTGTCCGCCGCCTTGGCCTGCACGCCGGGCCTGGCCGCCAGCTCGCGGTAGCGCGCCAGCAGCGCATCGCTGTCCGGCTTCTCGACACCGCTGCTGTCCCATTCCACCTGCAGCACCTCGCGCGCCGTGCGCGCCGGCCAGAAGCCATTGGCCACGATCGCCAACCCGGTCGCGCCGCCGGCCAGCGGCACCTGGTAGACCTCTTCCACGCCGGCGCTGGCCTTGGCACGCGCGGCGTCGAAGCGCGCGACCCTGGCGCCGAACACCGGCGGATGCACCATGACCACGGTGCGTGTGCCGGGCAGCGCCATGTCGATGCCGAACTGCTGCCTGCCGGTGGACTTGTCGCGCGCATCGAGCCGGCCGGTGGGCTTGCCGATCAGCCTGAACTGCTGCGGAGACTTCAGCTGCACGGTCGCGGGCACCGGCTCGGCCAGGGCCGCGGCGGCCAGCTCGCCGTACGTGGCCCGCCGGCCGTCGGGCGCGGTCACCACGCCGGCCTCGGCCTTCAGCTGCCCGGCCGGCACCCCGAAGCGCCTGGCGGCCGCCCCGAGCAGCATGGCGCGCATGCGCGCGCCCGCCTCGCGATACTGCGTCCATGAGTTCTTCATGCTGGTCGAGCCACCGACCATCTGGATATGGAACACCGGATCCTTATAGGCCTCGCCGGCCGGTGCCAGCTGGCAGCGCACCTTGCTCCAGTCCGCATCCAGTTCCTCGGCCACCAGCATCGGCAGCGCCGTCTGCACGCCCTGCCCGAATTCAAGCTTGCCGATCGTGACCATCACCGTGCCGTCGGCATCGATGCTGACGAAGGCCGACGGTTGCACCGGTGCCTTGGGCTGCGCCGCCGCCTCCGTCTGCGCGCCAAGCGGAACGGCACAGAGCGCGAAGCCCGAGCCGACGCTCAGTTTCAGGAAGGTCCGCCGGTCCATGCCGCCGCTTGCCTGCTGCATGAGTCTCATGGCATCTCCTCAGCCGATAGCCTTGGCTGCATCCTTGACCGCGGCATGGATGCGCGCGTAGGTGCCACAGCGGCACAGGTTGGCGCTCATGGCCTGTTCGATGTCGGCATCGGTCGGGCGCCGGTTGACCTTGAGCAGCGCCACCGCCGACATGACCTGGCCGCTCTGGCAATAGCCGCACTGCGTGACGTCGTTGCGCACCCAGGCCTCTTCGACCGCGCGCCCCACCCGGTCCTCGCCGATGCCCTCGATCGTGGTGAGCTGCCGGCCGGCGATGGAGGACACCGGCGTCACGCAAGCGCGGCGCTGCTGGCCATCGACATGGACCGTGCACGCGCCGCACACCGCGATGCCGCAGCCGAACTTGGTGCCGGTCAGGCCCAGCGTGTCGCGCAGCACCCACAGCACCGGCGTGTCGCCGGGCACGTCGACCTGCTGGGTCTTGCCGTTCAGTTGAAAGGAGATCATGGCTGGCTCCCGTTGCTCGTGCCCTTCGTCTGGGTCAAGGCGCCCGATCCGGCGATGGCGCGCAGGTTCTTCAGGAATGCTTCGTCGGCTCCGGCGCGCGTGGGCCCGGCAGAGGTGCGCAGCGGCTCGCGCGTATCGCACGGCGCGCCATTGCGAATCCAATGGCGCACCTGCTCGTCGAACGCGGGCTTGTCCAGCGGCGGCAATTCACGTCCCGGCCCCGGCTGCCAACCCCATGCCACCAGGTGGTCGGTCGCCATGTGTTCTTCGAGCATCGCCAGCGAACGGCCGCCATTGGTCCTGGTGTCGCGGAAGACCTTGCACAGCGCCGGCCCGGACAGGCCCAGCCATGACATCTTCATCTTCGCCGGCGGCATGTGCCAGCCCGGCTGGCCGTCGGTATCGAGCCCGGGCGGCGCATGCGCGAGCGGGCTGTTCTGGGTGGCATGGCAGGTGGCGCATTGCAGCGGCGGCACGCCCTTGCCGTCGGCACCACGCTGCACCGGTGGAAAGTGCACCCGTTTCGCATCGCCCTGCAGCGGGCCGTCCGGCACGTGGCAGTTCAGGCAGCGGGCATGCAGCAGCACACGCTCGATCTGCGCGAAGGCCTGCAGCCCGGCATTGCGGTCCGGCGTGGCGGACACCTGCGTGGGCTGGAAGGCTGCGCCGGGCCCGGCAGCAAAGGCAAGCGCCGGAAGCATCAGGACAGACTCCGCCAAAAGCTGGCGAATGGCGGCGACGAAAGGATTGCGGGCGTCATGCTTCATGGGGCCTCCCTCACCGTCGTCGGCGTGCTTGATCGTTGTAGTGCCTGATGCGATCCCTGGCAAGGCGAAACGGCAGGAGAGGCCCGAGTTGCCCGGATCGGCAAGCAGCACTTTTTCGAGATGGTCGCCGGCGCTGCAATGTCGCAATGAAGTTCTATCATGCAGAATCATGCAGACGAAGCGCACTACCGATCGAAGGCATGGCGCGCTCCGACAAAACGGCCTGTGATGCATATGGACCAAGATTCGCGACAAGACGCGTCCGATGGATCGGTGATGTTCGCGGACGTCTGCGACAGCACCAGACTCTACGAGCAGGCCGGCGATGCCGTGGCGCTTGGCGCAATCCGCCAGTGCCTGGCGCTGATGAAATCCCACTCCGCGGCCGCGCAAGGCCGGGTGGTCAAGACCATCGGTGACGAAATCATGGTGCTGTTTCCCGCGGCGGAGAATGCGATGCGGGCGGCACTGGACATGCAGGAGGCCGTCGCCGGGCTGCCGCCGATCATCGGCGCTCCGCTGGCGATCCATATCGGTTTCCACCATGGCCCGATCCTGTCGGACGAATCCGGCGACCTGTTCGGCGACACCGTGAACCTTGCCGCCCGGCTGGCCAGCCTGGCGTCGAGGGGCCAGATCATCACCAGCAAGAACGCGGTGGAACAACTGTCGGCAGGGCTGCGCCAGATGACACGCTACCTGTATCCAATTCAGGTGCGCGGCAAGCACCAGGTGATCGAGCTGTACGAAGCGATCTGGCAGCAGAGCATCGACCTGACCCTGGTGGCCCCGGTGGATCTTGCACTGGCCCGTTCGGCCTTGCTCTCGCTACGGTATCGGGGAACCGTCTTCGAAATGAACACCGCCTCGCCGCCTGTCACCATCGGCCGGGACACGACCATGAGCATTGTGGTCACGGACCGGCAGGTGTCGAGATTCCAGGCCACGGTGGAGCCGCGCGGCGGCCGCTTTGTCCTGATCGACAGAAGCTCGAACGGCACCCACGTGAAGATCGATGGCGAAAACGCGATCATCCTGCGCCGTGACGAAATCACGCTCAGGGGTCATGGCTGGATTACCTTTGCCCAGCCGAAAGAATGCATCGACGAGGGTATCGAGTTCTTTGTCGACGAGAAGTAATGCTGGCAGGAAGGAAGCCGCGCGGCCGCAACCCATAGGAGCAGGTCGCGGCCGCGCGTGGCTGCTTACCCACCCAGTTCCTGAAAGGCGTGCCCGTTGGCTTCCAGCCCCTTCAACATACCGGGTGGCAATGCGTTCTCCGGGACCGTCCCTTCAAGTTGCCACTCTTTTGTGTCGGCGAGGTCCGGAAGCCCTTCCCCCTTGCGCACATAGAGCCCCAGCGTCGGCTTCAGCAGATTGATGTAAAAGTCGTACTCCTGCATTTGCGAATCTCCCACGAAAGTCGTGATTGCCCTGGCTCTTGCGCTCAAGCGCTGGAGTCACCTGCCGCGACAGTGCTATCCGCCTTCTTGGGCGCAGCGCCCTTGGCCGCAGCCTTGCCTGCCTTCGGCTTCTTAACGGCTTCCAGCTTCCTGAAGACCACTGCTTCGCTTGCCTTGTCGTAGCCGAGTTCGACGCTGTCGCCGGATTTCAGCTTGTCGCCGAGGATCTCCTTGGCCAGCCCGGTCTCGACCGACTGGCGGATCTGGCGCCGCAGCTCCCGCGCACCGAACTCAGGCTGGTAGCCCACCTCGACCAGGTGATCGACCAGCTCATCATCGAGCTTGACCGTGATGTCCTGCGCGGCGGCGGTGCGCACCACACGCTCCAGCTGGATCTGCACGATCGCTCGGATGTTCTCGCGCGACAGCGCATGGAACACGATGATGTCGTCGATACGGTTCAGGAACTCGGGCCGGAAGTGTCCCTTCAGCACCTTCATCAGCGCCTCGCGCAAGTCCTTCTCAGGCATGCGCTTGTCCTCGGGCTGCTCCAGGTTGTCCATGATGATCGGCGCGCCAAGGTTGCTGGTGGCGATGATGACCGTGTTGCTGAAGTCCACCACGCGGCCCTTGCCGTCGGTCAAGCGGCCATCGTCGAAGACTTGCAGCAGCACGTTGTTCACGTCCGGGTGGGCCTTCTCGATTTCATCCAGCAGGATCACGCTATAGGGCTTGCGCCGCACGCGCTCGGTCAGCTGCCCGCCTTCGTCGTAGCCGACATAGCCTGGGGGCGCGCCGATCAGCCGGGCCACCGCATGGCGCTCCATATACTCGGACATGTCGATGCGGATGATGGCCTGCTCATCGCCGAACACGGTTTCCGCCAGGGCCTTGGCCAGCTCGGTCTTGCCGACGCCGGTCGGCCCAAGGAAGAGGAAGGTCGCGATCGGGCGGTTGGCCTGCCCCAGGCCCGCGCGCGACAAGCGCACCGCGTCGCTGACCGCGACCACCGCGTCGTCCTGCCCCACCACCCGCTCGCGCAGCCGCGCTTCCATTTTCAGCAGCTTCTGGCGCTCTTCCTCGGTCAGGTCGGTCACCGGGATGCCGGTCAGGCGCGACACCACTTCGGCGATGGCCTCGACCGTCACCTCCAGGGTCTCCGACCCGGTCTTGCGCTGCCAGGCCTCGGTCAGCTCATCAAGCCGCTTCTGCTTGTCGTTGATGCGGTCCTCGAAGCCCTTGGCCTCGTCAAAGCGCTTACGCGACGACGCATAGTCCTGCTCGCGCTTGAGCTGGGCGATCTCGGCCTCCAGTTCCTGGATATCCGCGGGGCGCGAGGTGGCGCCGATGCGCACGCGCGCCGCGGCCTGGTCGATCAGGTCGATGGCCTTGTCCGGCAGGAAGCGCGCGGTGATGTAGCGGTCCGACAGTTCCGCCGCGGCCACAAAGGCATCGTCGGCGAAGGTGACCTGGTGGTGCGCCTCCAGCTTGTCGCGCAGGCCGCGCAGGATGACGATGGTCTGCTCGACGGTTGGCTCCGGCACCAGCACCGGCTGGAAGCGCCGCTCCAGCGCCGCGTCCTTCTCGATGTACTTCTGGTATTCGTTCAGCGTGGTGGCGCCGATCAGGCTCAGTTCGCCGCGCGCCAGCGCCGGCTTGAGCACGTTGGCGATATCGAGGCCGCCCTCGCCGCCACCCTGCCCCGCGCCAACGATGGTGTGCAGTTCGTCGATAAACAGGATCAGTTCGTCGTTCTTGGCGGTCACCTCGTCAATCAGTTGCTTGGCACGCTCCTCGAACTCGCCGCGGTACTTGGCCCCGGCCACCATCGAATTGATATTCACCTCAACCAGACGCTTGCCGCGCAGCACCTCCGGCACATCGCCATTGACGATGCGTTGCGCCAGGCCTTCGACGATGGCGGTCTTGCCTACGCCGGGCTCGCCTATCAGTACCGGGTTGTTCTTCTTGCGCCGCGCCAGCACTTCGATCGTGCTCTCGATCTCCTGCGCGCGGCCCAGCACCGGATCGAGCTTGCCCTGCCGCGCAATCGCGGTCAGGTCGCGCCCGAACTTGTCGAGCGTGGGCGTGCCGGTGGGCGTATCGACGCGGCCATCCTCGGCGCCCTTGCCGACCACCTTCACCACCTTCTGGCGCAGTGCCTCGGGGGTCACGCCGTACTTTTTCAGCAGCGTTCCGGCAATACTGTCCGGCACCGAGGCCAGGCCGATCAGCAGGTGCTCGGGGCCAACGTAGGAATGCCCCATATCACGCGAGGCCTGGAAGGCAAACTGGAAGGCCTTCTTCAGCCGCGGCGAGATTGTCATCCGGTCGATGGCCGCGTCGGGCTCGGCGGTTCCGGTCTGCGCATGCTCGTCGATATAGCCCTTGATGTCCTGCGGCGAGAGCTTGAGCTCCTTGAGCAGCGCCGTGCAGACATCGGTATCGGCGAGCACGTAGAGCAAATGCTCGGTGTCGAGTTCATTGCGCCGCAGCTCGTGGGCCTTCTCCGCGGCGCGCTGCAGCAGCTCCATGGTCTGCTCGCTGAAGGCATCGGTGGGGTCGACCGATTCGCGCGGGACTTCGGTGGAGTACCCGGGATGCTCGTCGTCATCGATCCCGCCTCCCATTCCGCGGAAGAAGCGGGACAGGCCGCCGCCACCCAGCAGGGAATCGAACGGGTTGAGCATGTCCTGGTGGCGCAGCAGCTGCCGGTAGTCGTAGTCGCAGATCGACATCGTCTTGCGCTCGCCGTCCTGAACCACGGTCACCCGTGCCACGGCGGGACGTGCGTTGCAGATTTCGCATAGGGTCGGCATGATGGACTTTCCTCCACAGGTAGGTCGCATTGCTTCAACAGAGGGCTGTTGCGCGCGCAGAGGGCCGCGCGCAACGGCGCTGGAAAGCGGGCACGAGCCGTGCTTACGTGATGGTGGGCTGGCCTGCCATTACGTCACCTCCGAACGCACCACGCGCACGGGCACCGACTTGTAGGACGGGGTGCCGCTGTCCTCGTCGATGTAGTCGAGCGGCACCAGCCTGTTTGCTTCCGGATAGTAGGCAGCGACGGAGCCGGGTGCAATTTCATATTCGATCGCAGTGATCTTCTCGAAACGCAGCTGCCGGCCCGCGGCGATGGTCTCGATGTCGACCAGGTCGCCATGCTCCAGGCCGCGCGCGGCCAGGTCGGCCGGGTTCATGAACAGCACGTCGCGCCGCCCGAACACGCCCCGGTAGCGGTCGTCCATGGCATAGATGGTGGTGTTGTACTGGTCATGGCTGCGGATGGTCACCAGCCGCAGGACATCGTCGGCATGGACTTGCCTGTCTTCATGCAGCCCCTTGAACACGTAGAACTCGGCCTTGCCCGACGGCGTTTCCCATTTGCGCTCGGTTGGCGGCAAGGGCATGCGGAATCCGCCAGGGATCCGCACGCGCGCGTTGAAATCCTCAAAGCCGGGCACCGTCTTCTCGATCAGGTCGCGGATCCTGTCGTAGTCGGCAACCAGTTCCAGCCATGGCACCTTGCTGTCAGGCAGGGTCGCGGTGGCAATGCCCGCCACGATGGCCGGCTCGGAGCGCAGGAACCCGGACGCCGGCGCGAGCTTGCCGGCCGACGCATGCACCATCGACATCGAATCCTCCACCGTCACTGATTGCGGCCCGGTCTCCTGCACATCCAGTTCGGTGCGGCCCAGGCAAGGCAGCACATAGGTCTCCCTGGCCACCAGCAGGTGCGTGCGGTTGAGCTTGGTCCCGACATGCACGCTCAGGTCGAGCTTGCCCATGGCGGGGAAGCACTGCTCGGGATCGGGCAAGGCGACCGCGAAATTCCCGCCCAGGCAGAACAGCGCCCTGGACTTGCCATCGATCATCGCCTGCATCGCGTTGACGGCATCGTGCCCGTGTCCGGCGGGCGGGCTGAAGCCGAAGGTGTCCTCGATCCGCTGCAGGAAGCCGGCCGACGGCTTCTCGGTGATGCCGACAGTGCGGTTGCCTTGCACATTGGAGTGGCCGCGCAAGGGGCAGATGCCGGCGCCGGGCTTGCCGAAGTTGCCGCGCAGCATCAGCAGGTCGCACAGCAGGCGCACATTGGCCGTGCCTTCGTTGTGCTGGGTCACGCCCATGCCGTAGGTGACGATGGTGGCATTCGACTTCGCATAGGCCGCCGCCACCAGCTCCAGGTCCGCTCGGGTCAGCCCACAGGTCTTTTCGATATCCGCCCATTCAGTCGACCGCAGGTCGTCGGCCAGCGCTTCAAATCCCTGGGTGTGAACCGCGATGAAGTCGTGGTCCAGCACATTGCCCTGGCTGGCTTCCAGGTCCAGCAGCGCCTTCATCACCCCCTTGATGGCGGCGGCGTCGCCACCGGCGCGGACCAGGAAGTAGGACGAGGCAATCCGGGTGGAACCATAGGTGGCCATCTCCACCATGTTCTGCGGGTCGGCAAAGCGCTCGAGCGCCCGTTCGCGCAGCGGGTTGAACACCAGTATCGGCACCTTGCGGCGCGATGCCTCATGCAGCGTCCCCATCATGCGCGGGTGGTTGGTGCCCGGGTTGTGGCCGATCGAAATGATCAGCTCGCAGGTGTCAAAGTCTTCCAGCGACACCGTGCCCTTGCCGATGCCGATCGAGCGCGGCAAGCCCACGCTGGTGGGCTCGTGGCACATGTTCGAGCAGTCGGGGAAGTTGTTCGTGCCATATTCGCGCGCGAACAGCTGGTACAGGTAGGCGGCTTCGTTGGAAGCCCGGCCCGAGGTATAGAACTCGACCTGGTCGGGCGATAGCTCGCGCAGGATTTCGCCGATGCGGGCGAACGCGGCCTCCCATTCCACCGCGCGGAAGGTGTCGGTGGCGCGGTCGTAGACCAGCGGATGCGTCAGTCTGCCAAAGTCTTCGAGCTCATAGTCTGTCCGGTTCAACAGCGACGACACCGTATTGGCTGCAAAGAACTCGGGAGGCACCCGTTTGGTGGTTGCCTCCCACGTCACGGCCTTGGCGCCGTTCTCGCAGAACTGGAAGGTCGACCGGTGCTCCTTGTCGGGCCATGCGCAGCCGGGGCAATCGAAGCCGTCGGGCTGGTTGGTCCGCATCAGCGTGATCGGCGCCCTGACGGTATCCATCTGCGTGCGGATCGCTGTGGCGGTTGCCTTCAGCGCCCCCCAGCCGCCGGCGGGACCGTCGTACTTCCTGATACCGGGCACTTCGCGTCGATTGGCCATGTTTGCTCCTTGTGCCGCGCCAGGTTGCTGGTGACGGCATTGGGGTTAGTCACGCGAATAACTCCTGCTGCCGGTT
>NZ_JFJW01000070.1:0-1613 GCF_000611125.1 Cupriavidus sp. SK-4 | reverse complement strand
ATACCGACGGCTTTTACTTCGTTGATGCTCCGGCCCTCACCCCCACCCCTCTCCCGCGCGCGGGAGAGGGGAGCGTATGCGTGGGCTCGTGGTACTGCAGACGGCCCACTTTGCTGATTCCCGCCATTCGCGCATCGGGCGACGCCCTCAGGAATAAAGCTTCGCCACCCGCTCCAGCGGCACCGGCTTGATCCGCGAGGCCTGCCCGGCGCAGCCGAAGGCCTCGAAGCGCAGCTTGACCACGCTCCTCGCTCCCTTCTTGGCCGCCAGCAACGCCTTGCGCGGATCGAATTCGCTGCGGTCGTCGGACAAGGACTTGCGGATCGCCCCGGTCATGGCCAGGCGGATATCCGTGTCGATATTCACCTTGCGCACTCCCATCTTGATGCCGCGCAGGATCTCCTCGACCGGCACGCCGTAGGTCTCCTTGATGTCGCCGCCGTACTGGCGGATGATCTCCAGCCATTCCTGCGGCACCGAACTGGAGCCGTGCATCACCAGGTGGGTATCAGGGATCTGCTCATGGATCTCGCGGATGCGGTCCATCGCCAGGATGTCGCCGGTGGGCTTGCGCGAGAACTTGTAGGCGCCGTGGCTGGTGCCGATGGCAATCGCCAGCGCATCCACGCCGGTGCGGGCGACAAAGTCGCGCGCCTGGGCCGGGTCGGTCAGCATCATGTCGTGCGACAGCGTGCCTTCCGCACCCACGCCGTCCTCTTCGCCGGCCTGGCCGGTTTCGAGCGAGCCCAGGCAGCCCAGTTCGCCCTCCACCGACACGCCGATCGCATGCGCCATCTCGCACACGCGCCGCGTGACGTCGACGTTGTAGTCGTAGTCGGACGGGGTCTTCATGTCTTCGCGCAGCGAGCCGTCCATCATCACGCTGGTGAAGCCGGAGCGGATCGAGGCCTGGCAGATCGCCGGGCTGGAGCCGTGGTCCTGGTGCAGCACGATGGGGATGTCCGGATGGGTCTCGGCCGCGGCCAGCACCATATGGCGCAGGTAAGCCTCGCCGGCGTACTTGCGGGCGCCGGCCGAGGCCTGCAGGATGACCGGGCTGTCGGTTTCCTGGGCCGCCTCCATGATGGCGTGGATCTGTTCCAGGTTGTTGACGTTGAAGGCCGGCACGCCGTAGCCGAACTCTCCCGCATGGTCCAGCAGCTGGCGCAAGGAAATGAGTGCCATGATGAAGCTCCTTTACTGATTGCAGAATCGGTGAGGTCGGGTTCAGGCGGCGGCGCGCTGTGCCAGCACGGCCAGCGCGGGCAGCGTCTTGCCCTCCAGGAATTCCAGGAACGCGCCCCCGCCCGTGGAGATATAGCCCACGCGATCGGCGATGCCGTACTTGGAGATCGCGGCCAGTGTGTCGCCGCCGCCGGCGATCGAGAACGCCTTCGATTCGGCGATGGCCTGGGCCAGCACCCTGGTGCCGTTGCCGAACTGGTCGAACTCGAACACGCCCACCGGGCCGTTCCAGACGATGGTGCCGGCGGCCTTGAGTTGCTCGGCCAGCATCGCGGCGGTCTTGGGGCCGATGTCCAGGATCATGTCGTCGTCGGCCACGTCCTTGACGTCCTTGACCGTGGCCGCGGCGGTGGCGCTGAATTCCTTGG
>NZ_JFJW01000069.1:150234-153141 GCF_000611125.1 Cupriavidus sp. SK-4 | reverse complement strand
CACTCATGACTTCTGTATAAGGAAATGGGCATGACCGGCTCGCCTGGTGCAAGAGGAGATGGAATGGACGTGAGGAAACAACGCCTTGGCCGCACCGGCCTCCGCATGCGACGCGTCTGCCATGGGCAACGCTGCGATGGCGATGGGAGAGGAAGAAGGCAAGACCAGCCCCCGTGGGCTGGTCTTGCCCGGATCAGGACACCGGCAGCGCGCTGCGGATCAGCAGGTTGACCCGCTCCGGCTGCTCGTGGATCACCCAGTGGGTGCCCTCGGGGATGCGTTCCACGCGCAGGTCTGGCACGAAGTCACCCAGCCCGTCCACCAGTGATTTCGGCAGCGCGCGGTCGCGCTCGCCCCAGATCACCAGCGTCGGCACCCTGACCGCAAAGGCGGCCGGATCCAGGCGCGAGATGTCGGGCGGCGGCTCACCCTCGCCCGGCGGGTGCATGGGCGAGGCGCGGTAGAAATTGACGCCGCCGGTGAGCGGATGGACGCCGGCGTCCTGGCCTTCGCCCGGCTGGGACCATGCCGCGTGGTACCTGGCGCGCGTCTCGGGCGTGTACCAGGCCGCCGGCTTGCCGTCGACATCGGCCAGCATCCGGTCCAGCAGCGCGAAGTCGTTGGCGGCCAGCGCCTTTTCCGAGCCCGGCTTGCGCAGCCAGTTCATGTAGGCGGAAGCGGCCTGCTGCTCGGGATCGTTGGCCAGCGCGCGCGCAAACAGGTACGGATGCGGCGAGTTGACGATGATGAGCTGGCGCACCAGCTGCGGGAACTGGATCGCCAGGTTCCAGCAGATCGCCCCGCCCCAGTCGTGCGCCACCACCACGGCCTGGTCATAGCCCAGCACGCTGACCAGCTGCACCAGGTCTTCGACGATATGGCGCGGCCGGTAGGCCTCGACCTCGGCGGGCTTGCTCGACAGGTTGTAGCCACGCAAGTCCGGCGCCACGGCAAAATGCGTGTGCCCGAACTCGGCCAGCTGGGCCTCCCATTCGAACCAGAATTCAGGAAAGCCGTGCACGAACAGCATCAGCGGCTTGCCGCGCTCGCCCGCGCTGGCGTAGTGCAGGCGGGTGCCGTTGGGCAGCGTGGCGTACTGCAGGTGGCGGATCACGGCGGCGGGGGCAGCCATGTTGTTCTCCATATGCGGTCCTCCTCGTTGTGGCGTTGTGCTGGCGTCAGCCGCGCAGCGCGGCAACGAGGCCCGCGCGGACCTCGGGCTTGTCGGCAAACGGATCGCCGGGATTGCGCTGCCCGACGATGTCCTCGAAGCGCTGGCGCACGGGGGCGAGCGCCTGGGGGTGGGAATAAATATAGAAGCTTTCGTCGCGGATGGCATCGAAGGTCAGCTGCGCGACCTCGGCGGCGGTCACCTTGCCGGAGCCGACGGCCTTGTCCGACAAGGCCTGCGACACCAGCTGCGAGCGCGTCGGCGGCGCCTGGTTGGCCAGGTCGGCGGGCCGGTTGCGCTGGGACTGGTTGATGCCGGTCGGCACGAAGTACGGGCACAGCACCGAGCAGCGCACCTGCTCCGTCACCAGGCCCAGGTCCTGGTACAGGGTTTCAGTCAACGCCACCACCGCGTGCTTGGACACGTTGTACACGCCCATTGCCGGCGGGTTCAGCAGGCCCGCCATCGACGCCGTGTTGACGATATGGCCCTGGTAGGCCGGATCCTTCTCTGCCGCGGCCAGCATCAGCGGCGTGAAGATGCGCACGCCGTGCACTACGCCGTACAGATTGACGCCCAGCACCCACTCCCAGTCCTTCTCGGAGTTCTCCCAGATCAGGCCGCCCGCGCCCACGCCGGCGTTATTGAACAGCAGGTTGACCTGGCCGAAGGCCTCGATGGCAGCATCGGCCAGCGCCTGCACCTGGTCGGCACGCGAGACATCCGTGCGCAAACCGATCACCGGCACGTTGCGTGCCTTGAATTCCGCCACGGTCGCGTCCAGCGCGTCTTCCTGCACATCCGCCAGCACCAGCTTCATGCCGAGGTCGGCGGCATTGTGGGCAAACTCCTTGCCGAAACCCGAGGCGCCGCCGGTAATGACAGCCACCTTGTTGGAGAAATCCTTCATATCGTCTGTCCTGTCGCGTGATTGGTTTGGGGAACGGCGGGCCGTGTGCCGTGCGCGCGCTCAGGCGGCGCGCTGCACCTGGTAGCCCTGCCGCGGGAAATGCACATTGAGCGCGCCGGCGCGCGGGTCCTGGCGGCGCAGCGTGACGCGGCGCGCGCTCAGCGCCAGCAGCACACCGGCCACCGGGTCGCGCGCGTAGTCGGTGGGGGTGACGGTGACGGGGTCGCCGGCCTGCAGGCCGGCATCCGCGACCACACCCTCATCCAGCGCCAGCGGATCGGCACTGCGCGCGGCGCCGATCGCGTCCTCGCTGTCGATCACGCGCGGCCGCCCATGGCCGAAGGTGTTCATGCGCGCATACCAGGCCTGCAAGCGCGGATAAGCCTCCAGCAGCTGCGCCAGCGCGCCGGCGCGGCGGATAAACCAGAGGTTTTGGTACAGCGAGAAATCTGCAACCGACAGCGCGGGCCCGGCTACATGCCCGATCCCGGCCGCGAACTGCGTTTCCAGTTGACCGAACGTTTCATGGAGCAGCGCGGTGGCTTCGGGCAACGGCATGCGCAGCGCATTGGTATCGCCGCGCATGGCCTTGCGGTCGGCGCTAAAGGCCTGGACCTGCGCCGGCGACAGGTGGCCCAGCATGCTGGCAACGCCGGCCGGCTGGAACACATAGGTCACCGAAGCCGTGAACAGTGCCGCATCGAACCAGGCTGCCGCGACCCGCGCCGCCGCGGCCTGGGCCGGCGGATACAGCGCCGGCGTGGGCGCCAGCGCGTCCAGCACCTCGCAGATCAGCGCGGTATCGCAGTAGATATCGGCACCGAGC
>NZ_JFJW01000069.1:138528-150224 GCF_000611125.1 Cupriavidus sp. SK-4 | reverse complement strand
CCCGGGCGTGCGGCGGTAGCCGCCGGTCAGCGCCAGCAGGTCGGGCTTGGGCAGGATGGCGGGGATTTCCACCGCCTGCCACGCCAGTCCCTTGGCGCCAAGTGCCAGGCGCACCTTCTCGGAGAATGGCGAAGTTGCGTACTGATGAAGAATGATGTCGGCCATGCGCTCCACCTCCATGTTTGCCAGCGGGTGCCGGCGGATTCAGTCCAGCAAGTCCGGCTGTTCCTTGACGATGCGGGCATAGAGCGGCTGGAACTGGAACCAGCCCGCCTGCGCCGTGCCGACGATCGAATAGGCCTGGCGCGCGGCCGCATCGGAGATCAGCTTCAGCGGCGCCTGGGTGCGCGCCGCGGCGGCTTCGGCCAGCAACTGGACCTGGCAGGAGCGCTCCATGGTGATGAACCACCAGGCGGCTTCGTCCACGGTCTTGCCGACCGTCAGCAGGCCATGGTTCTGCAGGATGGCGGCCTTGTTCCGGCCCAGCGCATTGGCGATGCGCTGGCCCTCGTCGAGCTCCACTACCACGCCGCCGAAATCGTCATAGACCGCATGGTCCTGGTAGAACGCGCACACGTCCTGCGTCAGCGGATCGAGCGGGCGGCCCAGCGTGGACCACGCGCGGCCATAGGTGCTGTGCGAATGCGCGGCCGCGACCGCGTCGGAGCGGGTCTGGTGCACGCGCGAATGGATGGCGAAGGCCGCGGCATTGACCGGGTAGTTACCCTCCACCACGTCGCCGTGGTGGTCACATCGGATCAGGTTGGAAACCTTGACCTGGCTGAAATGCACGCCGAAGGGATTGACCCAGAAGGTATCGGGAAACTCCGGGTCGCGCGCGGTGATATGGCCGGCCACGCCTTCATCGAAACCGAACCTGGAAAACAGCCGGAAGGCCGCGGCCAGGCGCTGCTTGCGGTGCAGGCGCTCTTCGGCGGCGGTGGCGAACTGCGGCGGGCGCGGCAGGTTGCGGTAGCGGGCCTTGACCTCTTCGGGCAGGCCGGCGCCGATCTCGTCGTCGCTCTGGATTTGCGGGGCTTGCGGGGCATTCATCGGTGTCTCCATTTTTTTGGTGAAATCCGTTGCCCGCGGCGCGCCCGGCAGGCGCGCCGCGGCCCTGCATGCGCCGGTCAGACCAGCTTGACCAGCTGCTTGCCGAAGTTCTTGCCCTTGAGCAGGCCGATAAAGGCTTCCGGCGCACTGGCCAGGCCTTCGGCAATGCTCTCGCGGAACTTGAGCTTGCCCTGTGCGACGGCGGTGCCCAGTTCCTTCAGCGCCTGCGGCCAGACTTCCATGTGCTCCGAGACGATAAAGCCTTCGATGGTCAGGCGCGACACCAGGATCAGCTGCGGGTTCTTCAGCGGCAGCGGCTGGCCGTCATAGCCCGCGATCATGCCGCACAGGGCGATGCGGCCGAAGGCGTTCATGCGCGTCAGCACGGCGTCCAGGATATCGCCGCCGACGTTCTCGAAATAGCCGTCGATGCCGTCCGGGGTGGCTTCCTTGAGCATCTTGTAGAGCTCCTTGGGATCCTTGGCCGCCTTGTAGTCGATGCAGGCATCGAAGCCCAGCTCATTGACCACGTAGTCGCACTTGTCCTTGCCGCCGGCAAAGCCGACCGCGCGGCAGGCGGCCAGCTTGGCCAGCTGCCCGACCACGCTGCCCACCGCGCCGGAGGCCGCGCTGACCGCGATGGTCTTGCCCGGCTTGGGCAGGATGATCTTGTTCAGGCCGTACCAGGCGGTCACGCCCGGCATGCCGACCGAGCCCAGGTAGGCAGACAGCGGGATATGCGTGGTATCGACCGGCTGCAGGCCGGTGCCGTCGCTGACGCCCATCTCCTGCCAGCCGAACATGCCGACCACCTTGTCGCCCGGCTTGAACTTGCTGTTCTTGCTTTCCACCACTTCGCCCACGGTGCCGCCGATCATGACCTCATCGAGCGGCTGCGGCGCGGCGTAGGACTTGCTGTCGTTCATGCGGCCGCGCATGTACGGGTCCAGCGACAGGTAGTGGTTGCGCACCAGCACCTGGCCGTCGGCGATCTGCGGCACGGGCACTTCTTCCAGGCGGAAATTGGCCGGCGTCACCGCGCCTTCGGGACGCGAGGCCAGGACGATGCGCTTGAACGTTTTGGACATGATCGATTCCTTTCAGTAGGAATATGGAACGGCTTGAATACTGCGTCGGGAGGGAACAGCCGCGCTGCCCCGTCTGCTGCATCGGCGCCGGCGCTCAGCCGTCGGCACCGGTATCGGTTTCACCCGGGCGCTGCGGCGGCATGCGCCGGATGTACTTGAAGGTGCCCGAGCCGCGCGCCACGGTCTTGCCGTCGGCATCGACGATCTCGCCTTCGCAGAACACCATGGTGGTGGTGCGGTGCACGGTGGTGCCGCGCGCGGTCAGCGCGCCGCGCCCCGGCGCCATGAAGCTGGTCTTCATCTCGATGGTGACCACGCCCCGGCCATCCGCGTCGCTGCTGCGGCCGGCGATCGCCATGGCGACGTCAAGCAGCGTCATGATCACGCCGCCGTGGGCCATGTCCCAGCTGTTCTGGTGACGCTTCTCGATCGGCAGCGCGATTTCGCTGCGCCCGTCTTCGGCGAAGGTGCAGGTGACGCCGAGATCGGCAAGGAAGGGGATGTGGGTCAGGGGGCCTTTGAACTGGTTCATGGCAATTGCGAAGTCCGAGAATTAGGTGCCGGCGAGGCCGAGGCCCCGCGCCGGCCCCAAGTTTGAGGGCAATCCGAGATTCCGCCAAGCCGCGCCGTGCGTCATGTCCGGAATGCCCCCGGGCCCGGCTCAGACCGCGCTGACGCCGCCGTCCACCGCCAGGATCTGGCCGGTGATGTGCTTGCCAGCGTCGCTGGCAAACAGCAGCGCGGCACCCTTCAGGTCCTCGTCGTCGCCCAGGCGGTGCAGCGGCACGCCGGCGCACATCGCCTCAACGCCCATGCGCTCGAGCGAGCCCTTGGTCATCTTCGACGGGAAGAAGCCCGGCGCCAGCGCATTGACGGTGATGTTGTGCTCGCCCCACTCGGCCGCCAGCGTGCGCGTGAAGTTGACCACCGCGCCCTTGGAGGTGTTGTAGGCAATGGTCTCCATGCTGCCCGGCGGGTTGCCGGCCAGGCCCGCGATCGACGCCACGTTGATGATGCGGCCATAGCGGCGCGGGATCATCGACAGCTTGCCGATGCGCTGGCTCAGCAGGAACAGGCCGCGGATGTTCAGGTTCATCACCTTGTCCCAGGCCTCGACCGGATGGTCTTCGGCCGGGGCGCCCCAGGTGGCGCCGGCGTTGTTGACCAGGATGTCGACGTGGCCCAGCTTGGCGATGGCCTCGTCGGCCAGGCGCGCGATCTCCGACTCCTGCGAGCCGTCGGCGGCGATCCAGTCGGCCTCGATGCCGAGCGACTTCAGGTGCGCCTGCGCCGCCTGCAGCTCATCGGCCTTGCGCGCCGACAGCACCACGCGGGCGCCCTGCTCGCCCAGCGCCTCGGCAATCTGCAGGCCAAGCCCGCGCGAGCCTCCGGTGATCAGCGCAGTCTTGCCCTTCAGGTCAAACAGTTGCTGGATGGTACGCATATTGTCTTCCTTCGTTCTGTAGTGTTCGGGGATGGGCAAGCGCCGCTCAGAACCACGCGTCCTGCATGTCGAGCGTGGTGCGGTCGAGCGACTCAAGCAGCGCCAGCTGCGGGCCTACCTTGGGCAGTTCCCAGCGGAAGAAGTAGGCCGCCGCGGCCAGCTTGCCGCGGTAGAAGTCCTCGTCTTCCTTGCCGTTCGCGCGCGGCAGCGCGGCTTGCGCCAGCAGTGCCTGTTCCAGCCAGATCCACGCCACCACCACGTGCCCGAAGGCCTCCAGGTAGACCGAGGCATTGGCCAGCGTCACGTTGGGGTCGCCCGCGCTCCACAGCGCCTGCGTAACCTCGGCCAGGCGTTTGGTGGCGGCGCCAAGGGCGCCTGCCTGCTGCGACAGTTCGGCATTGCCGGCGGCCAGCGCGCGGCCGATGGTGTCCTGCACGCGCCCTCCCAGCAGCTTGAAGGCCGCGCCATCCTTCATCACCACCTTGCGGCCCAGCAGGTCCAGGCCCTGGATGCCGTGCGTGCCTTCGTGGATGGGGTTGAGGCGGTTGTCGCGGTAGAACTGCTCGACGTTGTACTCGCGCGTGTAGCCGTAGCCGCCGTGCACCTGGATCGCCAGGTTGTTGGCCTCCAGGCACCATTGCGACGGCCAGCTCTTGGCGATCGGGGTCAGGATGTCGAGCAGCAGCGCCAGGCGCGCGTGCGCGGCTTCATCGCCGGCCGCCGCCGCGGCCTCTTCCTCGTCGACCAGGCGCGCGCAATACAGGTTCAGCGCCAGGCCGCCTTCGACATAGCTCTTCTGCGCCAGCAGCATGCGGCGGATATCGGCGTGCTCGACCAGCTTCACCTGCGGGCTGGCCGCATCCTTGCCGCCGGGGCCGACCGCGCGGCCTTGCGGGCGGTTGCGCGCGTAGTCCAATGCGTGCAGGTAGCCGGTATAGCCCAGCATCACCGCGCCCAGGCCCACGCCGATACGCGCTTCATTCATCATGTGGAACATGCAGGCCAGGCCCTTGTGCGGCTCGCCCACCAGGTAGCCGATCGCACCGGCCTTGCCGTCCGGCTGGTACTTCATGCCTTCGCCGAAGTTCAGCAGGCAGTTGGTGGTGCCGCGGTAGCCCATCTTGTGGTTCAGGCCGGCCAGCACCACGTCGTTGTGCTCGCCCAGCGAGCCGTCTTCGTTGACCAGGTACTTGGGCACGATGAAGAGCGAGATACCCTTCACGCCCGGGATCAGCTTGCCGTCCGGGCCGGGGATCTTGGCCAGCACCAGGTGGACGATATTGTCCGACAGCTCGTGCTCGCCGGCGGAGATCCACATCTTGTTGCCGCGCAGGCGGTATTGCTGGCCCAGCGGCGATTCGCCCTCATACTCGGCGCGCGTGGTGATGTCGGACAGCGACGAGCCCGCCTGCGGCTCGGACAGGCACATGGTGCCGAAGAAGCGCCCTTCCATCTCCGGCTTGACGAAGGTCTCGACCTGCGCCGGCGTGCCGTGCGTCAGCAGCAGGTTGGCGTTGCCGATGGTCAGGAACGGGTACGAGCTGGTGCCGACGTTGGCACCCTTGAAGTAGGCAAAGCCGGCTTTCTCGACCACCACCGGCAGCTGCATGCCGCCCAGTTCATAGTCCTGGCCGGCGGCCATCAGGCCGGCCTCGCAGAAGGCCTTCAGCGCGGTGCTGACCTCGGGGATGATGCTGACGGTCTCGCCGTCGAAATGCGGCTCTTGCTGGTCGTTCTTCTTGTTGTGCGGCGCGAACAGGTCGGTGGCGATTTTCTCGCAGGTGTCCAGCGCTGCGTCGAAAGTCTCGCGCGAGTGGTCGGCATAGCGCGGGATGCGCGTGAGCTCGTCGACCTTGAGCCATTCGTACAGCACGAAATTCAGGTCGCGGCGGGAAAGGATCATCGACATGGTGTCTCCATGCGGCGCACTGCGTGGCGTGCCGCGAGTTCTTTTGTCTTTTGGTGCGAGCCGCCGGGGTTTTGAATCACCCTATGGGTGCTCCCTCTCCCGCCTGCGGGAGAGGGTTGGGGTGAGGGCGGGAGTCTCGACGAAGTGCAGCGTGTCGGTCTGCCAGCGCCCCCCCCCCCCGCCCCCCCCCCGGCAGGGGGGAGAGGGGAGCAAACCGGCAGCCTTGCCGGCTTTGTCGGCAGTTACAGGACTTCGAACAGCCCGGCTGCGCCCTGGCCGCCGCCGATGCACATGGTCACCACCACGTACTTGACGCCGCGGCGCTTGCCTTCGATCAGCGCATGGCCGACCAGGCGCGCGCCCGACACGCCGTACGGGTGGCCCACAGCAATGGCGCCGCCATTGACGTTCAGGCGGTCCATCGGGATGCCCAGCGTATCGGCGCAGTACAGCACCTGCACGGCGAAGGCTTCGTTCAGCTCCCACAGGCCAATGTCGTCGACCTTCAGGCCGGCCTTCTTCAGCAGCTTGGGCACGGCAAAGACCGGGCCGATGCCCATCTCGTCCGGCTCGCAGCCAGCCACGGCAAAGCCGCGGAACACGCCCAGCGGCTGCAGGCCGCGGGCCTCGGCCACGCGCGCATTCATCACCACCGCTGCCGAAGCGCCGTCCGAGAACTGCGAGGCATTGCCGGCGGTGATCACGCCACCCGGCACCGCACTGCGGATCTTGGCCACGCCTTCCAGCGTGGTATCGGCGCGGATGCCTTCGTCGGCGGAGATGGTGACTTCCTTGGTCACCAGCTGGCCGGTCGACTTGTCGGCCACGCCCGCCAGCACCGTCATCGGCACGATCTCGTCCTTGAACTTGCCGGCTTCCTGCCCGGCGGCGGCGCGTTGCTGGCTGCGCACGCCGTACTCGTCCTGGCGCTCCTTCGAGATGTTGTAGCGCTTGGCCACGTTCTCGGCGGTCTGCAGCATGTTCCAGTAGATTTCCGGCTTGTTCTTCAGCAGCCAGCTTTCCTGGACCATATGGCGGTTCATCTCCTGCTGCACGCACGAGATGCTTTCCACGCCGCCGGCGACGAAGATGTCGCCCTCATCGGCGATCACACGCTGCGCGGCCATGGCGATGGTCTGCAGGCCGGACGAGCAGAAGCGGTTGACGGTGGCGCCGGGCACGGTCACCGGGCAGCCGGCGCGCAGTGCGATCTGGCGCGCGATGTTGGCGCCGGTGGCACCTTCCGGATTGGCGCAGCCCATCAGCACGTCTTCCACTTCGGCGGCCTCGATCTTGGCGCGGGCAATGGCGTGCTGGACGGCATGGCCACCCAGCGTGGCGCCGTGGGTCATGTTGAAGGCGCCCTTCCAGCTCTTGGCCAGCGGGGTCCGCGCGGTGGATACGATGACTGCTTCGTTCATGTCTTGCTCCTCGGAATCTCTTGTGTCGTTCAGTTCGGTGGTTCGGTTCAGCCCTGGCCCTTGAGCAGTTCAGCGGACGTGACGCGCGCAACGCCGGCGGTGCCGAGGTCCTGCCATGCTTTGGCCATCGACCCTTCCAGGTCGATGGCGCGGCAGGCATCCTCGATCACCGCGGCTGCAAAGCCCGCGGCGCGCGCATCGAGCGCGCTCCAGGCCACGCAATAGTCCGTCGCCAGACCCGCGCAGAACACGCGCTTGACGCCATGCTCGCGCAGGTAGCCGGCCAGCCCGGTGCGCGTGGTGCGGTCCGCTTCCAGGAAAGCGGAGTAGCTGTCCACGTCGGCATGGTGGCCCTTGCGGATCACCAGCCGCGCATGCGGCACGTGCAGGCCCGCATGCAGCGCAGCGCCTGGCGTGTCCTGCACGCAGTGCACCGGCCACAGCACCTGCTCGCCATACGGCAGCGTCAGCGTCTGGAACGGCTGCGTGCCCGCATGGTTGGCCGCGAACGAGACGTGGCTGACGGGATGCCAGTCCTGCGTCAGCACCACGTGCCCGAACGCACGCGCCAGCCGGTTGATGACGGGCACCACTTCATCGCCGTTGGGCACGGCAAGCGCGCCGCCCGGCATGAAGTCGTTCTGCACGTCGATCACCAGCAGGCAATCGTCAGGTCCAATGGTGGTGTTCATGGCCGCTCCTGGCTGAACCCTCTTGGCGTATTAACCGTTGAAGCCCTTGCCTTCGTCCGCCAGCTTCTGCAGCAGCGGCGCGACCTCCCACGCTTCACCGTGGTAGCCCTTGGCGTAGCGCTTCATCGACAGCGCCACGTTGTACAGGCCGACCTGGTCCGCGTACAGCATCGGGCCGCCGCGGAACAGCGGGAAGCCGTAGCCGGTCAGGTACACCATGTCGATATCCGAGGCCTTGGAAGCAATGCCTTCTTCCAGGATCTTGGCGCCTTCGTTGACCAGCGCGAACACCAGGCGCTCTACGATCTCTTCGTCAGAGATCTTGCGGCGCGTGATGCCCAGGTCCTTCGAGTGCTGCACGATCATGTCGTTGACCTGCTGGTTCGGGTACGGCTTGCGGTCGCCCGCCTTGTAGTCGTACCAGCCCGCGCCGGTCTTCTGGCCGAAGCGGCCCATCTCGCACAGCAGGTCGGCGGTCTTCGAATACTGGATGTCCGGCTTGTCCACCGCGCGGCGCTTGCGGATGGCCCAGCCGATGTCGTTGCCGGCCAGGTCGCCCATGCGGAACGGGCCCATGGCAAAACCGAACTTCTCGATGGCCTTGTCCACCTGTTCCGGCAGCGCGCCTTCGTCCAGCAGGTAGCCGGCCTGGCGGCTGTACTGCTCGACCATGCGGTTGCCGATAAAGCCGTCGCACACGCCCGAGACCACCGCGGTCTTCTTGATCTTCTTTCCGATCTGCATGACCGTGGCCAGCACGTCCTTGCCGGTCTTCTCGCCGCGCACCACTTCCAGCAGCTTCATCACGTTGGCCGGGCTGAAGAAGTGCATGCCGACCACGTCCTGCGGACGCTTGGTGAACGAGGCGATCTTGTTGACGTCCAGCGTGGAGGTGTTCGAGGCCAGGATCGCGCCTTGCTTGGCGACTTCATCCAGCTTCTTGAACACGGTCTCCTTGACGCCCATTTCCTCGAACACGGCCTCGATGATCAGGTCGGCATCCTTGAGGTCGTCATAGGACAGCGTGGTGCTCAGCAGGCCCATGCGCTGCTCGACCTTCTCTTGCGTGAGCTTGCCCTTCTTGGCGCTGTTCTCGTAGTTCTTGCGGATCGTGGCCACGCCGCGGTCCAGCGCTTCCTGCTTGGTTTCCAGCATGGTGACCGGGATGCCCGCGTTCAGGAAGTTCATGCTGATGCCGCCACCCATGGTGCCGGCGCCGATCACGGCGACCTTCTCGATCTTGCGGGTCGGGGTGCCTTCGGGCACATCGGGGATCTTGCTGGCGGCACGCTCGCCAAAGAAGGCGTGGCGCAGCGCGCGCGATTCCGGCGTGGTCACCAGGAACAGGAAGCCTTCACGCTCTTCCTTCAGGCCTTGCTCGAACGGCTTGAGCGAGCCGGCCACCGCTTCCAGGCACTTCAGCGGCGCCGGGAAGTTCTTGGCCATCGCAGCCACGGTGTTGCGGGCAAAGCCCAGGTAGCCTTCGGGGTTTTCGTGGCGGACCTTCAGGTCGCGCACCTTGGGGTGCGGGCCGCTGGCGGCGCCGACGTTCTGCGCGAACTTGACGGCCGCGGGCAGCACGTCACCGTCGACGATCTCGTCGAACAGCTTGGTGCCGGCGAACTTCTCGGACAGCACCGGGGTGCCCGACACGATCATGTTGGCCGCGGCCTCCAGGCCGATCACGCGCGGCAGGCGCTGCGTGCCGCCGGCGCCGGGCAGCAGGCCCAGCTTTACTTCCGGCAGCGCGATCTGCGCGCCCTTGGACGCCACGCGGTAGTTACAGCCCAGCGCCAGTTCCAGGCCGCCACCCATGGCGACCGAGTGCACGGCGGCGACCACCGGCTTGGACGAGCCTTCCAGCACGCGGATCACCGAGTGCAGCGTCGGCTCCTGCATGGCCTTGGGCGTATTGAATTCACGGATGTCGGCGCCGCCCGAGAAAGCCTTGCCAGCGCCGGTGATGACGATGGCCTTGACGGCGGCATCGTCCAGCGCACGGGTCATGCCATCGACGATGCCAAGCCGGGTGCTGTGACCCAGGCCGTTGACAGGGGGATTGTCGAGCGTGATGACGGCTACGCCGTCCTGAACCTGATACTGCGCTGTCATGCTGGTTCCTTTGGTGTCAAAAGTTGTCTCGGGATTCGAATTCTCGAATTCATTTTTTACTGCACGGCGCGGCCAGCGGCGGCCGCCGACTGCTGCGGGAGGTGGCGGTCATGGGCGGGTAAACCCTCCGCCCTACCTGCCGCTTTCCCGCGTCCCGCAACGCCTTCCGGCGCTTGGGCGAAACAAGCATACACAAAATAGCACGGTCGTTCAATTTCAATTTTCGGACTTTTCCGGCGACATGCGCGGCGCGAATGCCGCCCCTGATCGCAATGCATGGCGGGGGCGCTTAACCCAGCGCCAAATCGCCCTGCCATGCCGGATAGAGCACTTGCCGAGTGCGACTGAGTGCCGCCTCTAAACCAGTATCGGACTTTATTTGACCGACACGGACAAATCGCGCGAGCCGACACGGTAGACTCGCGGCTTTTCGTTTTTTGCCGTCCGGGTTCCACAAGATGCCGGATCGGCGGAAGGTCCAGCGACCCTGATGTCTTCCCCCTCACATTCCCACGCTCACGAGCACCAGCACCCGGTGGTCGAGCAAGACCACCTCAAGCGCAGGCTCAAGGCCCGCCACCTGAGCATGATTGCCATCGGCGGCGCGGTCGGCACCGGGCTGTTCGTGGCCTCGGGCGCCTCGATCGCGCAGGCCGGCCCCGGCGGCGCGCTGCTCATGTACATGCTGCTCGGGCTGATGGTCTATTGCCTGATGACCAGCCTGGGCGAGCTGGCGGTGCATATGCCGGTGGCCGGCTCCTTTGTCACCTACAGCGCGCTCTATGTCGACGAAGGCTTCGGCTTCGCGCTGGGCTGGAACTACTGGTTCAGCCTGGCGGTGACCATCGCCGTGGAACTGACCGCGGCGCAGCTGGTGATGCAGTACTGGTTCGCCGAAATGCCCGGTGTGGTCTGGAGCGCCGCGTTCCTGCTGCTGATGTTCGGGCTCAATGCGTTCTCGGTGCGCGGCTTCGGCGAGGCCGAGTACTGGTTCGCACTGATCAAAGTGGTGACTGTGATCGTGTTCCTGGGCGTGGGCCTGTTGATGATCTTCGGCATCATGAAGGGTGGCCCGCAGTCCGGCTGGCACAACTTCACCATGGGCGATGCGCCCTTTGTCGGCGGCATCCCGGCCATGATCGGCGTGGCGATGATCGCGGGCTTCTCCTTCCAGGGCACGGAAACGGTGGGCGTGGCCGCCGGCGAAGCGGAGCACCCGGCCAGGACCATCCCGCGCGCGATCCGGCAGACCTTCTGGCGCATCCTGCTGTTCTATGTGATCGCGATCCTGATCATCGGGGTGCTGATTCCCTATACCGATCCCAGCCTGCTGCGCAACGACGTCACCGACGTGGGCGTGAGCCCGTTTGCGCTGGTGTTCCGCCACGCCGGCCTGGCCTTTGCCGCGGGGCTGATGAATGCGGTGGTGCTGACCGCGCTGCTCTCGGCCGGCACCTCCAGCATGTATGTGTCGACCCGGATCCTCTACGGCCTGGCCGTCAGCGGCCGCGCGCCGCGCGCGTTCGGCAAGCTGACCGTGAGCGGCGTGCCGTTCAATGCGCTGCTGGCCACCACCGCCGTGGGCGCGCTGTGTTTCTTCAGTTCGCTGTTCGGGGACAAGGCGGTCTACCTGTGGCTGCTCAACACCTCGGCCATGACCGGCTTCTTTGCCTGGCTGGGCATTGCCATCAGCCACTATCGCTTCCGTCGCGGGCTGGTGCACCAGGGCTATGACGTGGGCATGCTGGCGTACCGCTCGCCGCTCTATCCCTTCGGCCCCATCTTTACCGTGGTGCTGTGCGTGGTGATCGTGGCCGGGCAGAACTACCAGGCGTTTGCGGATATCCCGAACCGGTGGCCGGAGATCGTGGCGACCTATATCGGCGTGCCGGCGTTCCTGGCGCTGTGGTGGGGGTACCGGGCCGTGAAGAAGTCGCGGCTGATTGCTTACGAGGATATGCCGTTTGACTTGCCGAA
>NZ_JFJW01000069.1:104835-138505 GCF_000611125.1 Cupriavidus sp. SK-4 | reverse complement strand
GGGGGGGGGGGGGGGGGGGGGGGCAGGGGGTAAGGGCAGGCACTGGCGTGCCACCGGCATGACTTCGCAGGGGCGCCCCGCCCTCACCCCAACTCTCTCCCGCAAGCGGGAGAGAGAGCACACAAATTGCGTAGGCCGAGGTTGCCGAACTCCGGCCGCAATACCAATCAGAACCTGAAGTTCGCCGTCAGCATGCCAAAGCGCCCTGCGCCCAGCGCGCCGTAGTGGTTGTGCGCCTTGGTGTAGTACGTCTTGTCGAACAGATTCTGGATATTGAGCTGCAGCGACAGGTTCTTGTTCACCGTGTAGGCGCCCATCAGGTCAAAGCGCCAGTACGACGGCACGTACAGCGAGTTGGCCGGATTGGCATAGACCTTGTCGACATAGTACGCACCCGCGCCCACCGTCAGCGCCGGCAGCACCTGGTAGGTGGTCCACAGGCTGAAGCTGTTCTTCGGCGTATTGGGGAACTGGTTACCGTTGTTGGCCGCGTTGACTGCCTGCGGACCGTTGTCGATCAGCTCGCTGTTCAGGTAGGTATAGCCGCCGAACACGCCCCACTTGTCGGTCAGGCTGCCGGCAAAGCCCAGTTCGAAGCCCTTCACGCGCTGCTTGCCGGCATTGATCGTGGTGTTGGCGTCAACCGCGACCCGCGCATTGTTCTTCTCGATCTGGAAGATCGCACCGGTCAGCGACAGGCGGCTGGCCAGCAGGTCCCACTTGGTGCCGATTTCCACCGAACGCGAGGTTTCCGGCTCCAGGTTGCGTTGCGCCAGGGTAATGTTGTCCGCGCCGTCGCCATTGGTTGAGCCCGGCGGCGTCGACGAAGTACCGTACGACACATAGATGCTGCCGTACTCGACCGGCTTGTAGACCACGCCCGCCTGATAGTTGAAGAAGTGCGACTTGTTGCGGACATCCAGCTGCGCCACGGCCGCGCCGGTGTTCGGGTTGGTGTACGCGTTGGCGAAGGCGTGCGTGTCGTAGTTGTCGTAGCGGACACCGCCGTTGACCAGCCACTGCTTGGTGATCTCCACCGTATCGAACAGGTAGACCGACTGCGTGTTGGTGGTCGTGGTGGTGGTGACCGGCATCTTGCTGATGCTGCCGCGCCACGGGTCGTTCGGGTTCGGGTTGGCCAGCGGCGCGCAGTCGAAGCTGGCCACCAGCGATGCGTTGCAGATGCCCGCGGCCGCCGCCCGGTTGGCCGAGACCACGTTGTACGGGGTGTTATCGGTATCGTCGCGGCTGAACTCAAAGCCGAACAGCACGGTGTGCTTGAGGCTGCCGGTGTCGAACTTGGCGCTCAGGTCGGTCTGGTTGGTCAGCGTCTCGGTGGCCGAATCGCGGCTCTTGGTGTTGCGCCAGACAAAGCCGCGCGGCACGTTGCCCTTGCTGTCGTCAGGGTTGGTGACGATGTAGTTGTTGCTGGCGCGGCCCCAGCGGCTGGTGTTGCTGAACACCAGGCCGTTGCGGAAGTCATGCTTGACCGTGGCCGTGGCGATATCGGACTGCGTCTTCTGGAAATCGCGGTCGGTCAGGCCGTAGAAATTGTTGCGGTCGACACTGGCCGGCTGCGACGGATTGGCCTTGCTCGACTGGCTGGCGGGACGCGAATACGGGATGCTGTAGTCCGGCATGCCGTTGCCCTGCAGGTGGTAGTACGACAGCGTGACCTGCGTGGGCGAATTCAGGCCAAAGGTCACGGACGGCGCGAAGCCCCAGGAGTTCTGGTCGACCTCATTGCGGCCGGGCACGTTGGCGGAATACCCCAGCGCATTCAGGCGCACGGCAGTGTTGTCGTTGAGCACGTAGTTGCCGTCAGCCGTGGCACGGAAATACGAGTCCGTGCCCACCCCCACCGAGCCCTGCGCGAAGTTCTCGCTGGTCGGCAACTTCGACACGATGTTGATCATGCCGCCGGCCGAGCCCTTGCCGCCAAAGGCCGAGCTCGGGCCCTTGATAACTTCGATGCTTTCGATATTGAAGGTGTCGCGGGTCTGCGAAGCGGTGTCGCGCACGCCGTCGACATAGATGCTCGACATCGAGTCGAAGCCGCGGATGAACGGACGGTCGCCGATCGGGTTGCCGCCTTCGCCGGCGCCGAAGGTAATGCCCGGCGTGGTGCGCAGCGCGTCCTGCAGAGAGTTGGAACCGGTCTGCTGCACCACCTGTGCCGGCACCACCGTGACGGACTTGGGGGTATCCAGCAACGGCGCGGTGAACTTGGCCGACTGGGCCTCATCCACCTTGTAACCATCATCCTTCGCCCCTGTCACCGTCACGCTTTGCAGCGTCACGGGCTTGGTGCCGGCGCTGGCCGCGGCGGCAGGCTGGCTCTCCTGTGCCGCAGCGCCCTGCATGGCAAACACTGCCACGGCGCCGGCCAGCGCCCCGGCCAGCGGATTCAGCCGGAACGTGTCCTGTTGTTGTTTCACGATCTACCTTCCCTTTGTTGCTTTGTAGTTTTCTTGACTCGATCTGTGCGTGGTCATGAAGACAGGGCTCAGGCAGCGTGAAAGCTTTGATTCATGTCATCCATAACGGCGGGCGATTATAAGATGGCCGAAATCAAAACACAAACAAGAATCATTCCTATTCAATCATCAAAAGTGTCGAATATCCGGCCGAAGATGGCAGAAATGGCTGCATATGCCACTTTTCACGTGACAATATAGCCACTTCCCGGTGATGTACGGCAGCTTGTTGACTAGTCTACTTAGCAGCAGCAGCGGGCGGGCCTGGCGCCTGCGGGAGCGCGCGCCCGGCGGGGATTTCCCGTCACTGCCAGGGCGCTGACAACCTATTGATTCTTTTGATGTTTCAGCCCGGCTGAAGCGGTGTCGCAGGGTGCGGCTGGGCCTTGGCGCCGGGTCGCGGCAGACCCGGCGCATATCCACGGCGAGCGCCGGATCAAACCTCCAGCCACTCCTTTCTCACCTGCGAGTTGGCCTTCAGCTCAGCGGGCGTGCCTTCGAACACGATATGCCCGTGCCCCATCACGTAGACGCGCTGGGAAATATCCAGCGCGATCGCCAGCTTCTGCTCGATCAGCAGCACGGAAATACCCCGCTCCTTCAGCGTCTTCAGGTAGTCCCCGACCAAGGCCACGATCATCGGCGCCAGGCCTTCCGTCGGTTCGTCGATCAGCACCAGGTCGGGGTCGCCCATCAGCGTGCGGCACAGCGTCAGCATCTGCTGCTCGCCGCCGGAGAGCACGCCGGCCGAGGTGTTCTCGCGCTCCTTCAGCCGCGGGAACATGTTGAACATGTCCTCGACGGTCCAGCGCGGCCTGGCCTGCCGCGGGTTGCGCTTCTCCCCCAGCAGCAAATTCTGCCGCACGGTCAGCGTCGGAAAGATGTCCCGGTTCTCCGGCACATAGCCAATCCCGAGGTGCGCGATTTCAAAGGTGCGCCGCCCCAGGATCTCTTCGTCGCGAAACCGCACCGAACCCTCGGCCTTGACCATGCCGAGGATGGCCTTGGCCATGGTCGAGCGCCCCACCCCGTTGCGGCCCAGCAGCGCGACGATCTCGCCTTCGTCGATATGCGCGTCCACGCCGTGCAGGATATGGCTCTTGCCGTAGTAGGCGTGCAGGCCCTGGACATTCAGCATGCGCTTGCCCATCAGTGCGCTCCTTCGGTGGCTTCCTCGTCGAGGGTGGTGCCCAGGTAGGCTTCCTTGACCTTGCGGTTGTTGCGGATGGCTTGCGGGGTATCCGTGGCAATCACTTCGCCATAGACCAGCACCGAGATGCGGTCGGCCAGGCCGAACACCACGCTCATGTCGTGCTCCACCATCACCAGCGTCTTGCCGACGGTGACCTTGCGGATCAGTTCGACCGCGTGATCGGACTCGGAGCGGCTCATGCCCGCGGTGGGCTCGTCCAGCAGGATCACCTCGGCGCCGCCGGCGATGGTGATGCCGATCTCCAGCGCACGCTGCTCGGCATAGGTCAGCAGGCCCGCCTGGCTGTCGCGGCGGTGCTGCATGCCGATCAGCTCCAGCACCTCCTCCGCGCGCTCGCGCGTGTCCCGCAGGCCCTTGAGCCGGTGCCAGAACGAATACTTGTAGCCGAGCGACCACAGCACCGCGCAGCGCAGGTTCTCGAACACCGACAGCCGATGGAAGATGTTGGTGATCTGGAAGCTGCGCGACAGCCCCATGCGGTTGATCACGAAGGGCTGCAGCCCGCCGATCTCCGCGCCATTGAGCCGCACGGTCCCGCTGCTCGGCGCAAACCGGCCGGAAATCAGGTTGAAGGTCGTCGACTTCCCTGCGCCATTGGGCCCGATCAGCGCATGGCGCTCACCCTTCGGGATGCTCAGGTTCACGCCGCGGATGATTTCCGTCTGGCCGAACTTCTTGCGTACATCGGTCAGTTCAAGTGCCGCTGTCATGCCCTGCCTCCTGCGATTTCCATCTGTACCTTGTCCCACGCACTGCGCACCCGCGCCGCCGCCAGGCGCCACGCGAACAGGCCAACCGCCCACAGCGCGGCCGCCGCCAGCCATGGCGTCCAGGTCGCGGCATCGAAGCCGACGCCGAACAGCGACATCGTGGTGCCGTTGGCGCTGTCGACCTGCACCTTGTAGACCAGTTCGACCGTCAGGATCATGGCCAGCAGCAGCACCACGCCGGCGCCGCCGGCACGCGCGTAGGACGGCAGCATGCGGCGCAGCTTGCCCTTGCCCAGCAGCGGCATCTGCATCAGCAGCAGGCTGGCCAGCCCGCCCGGCACGAACATCACCATCAGCACGAAGAACAGGCCCAGGTACAGCAGCCAGGCCTTGGTCAGGTCCGACAGCGCCACCGCGAACAGCACGAACACCACCGCACCGATGATGGGCCCGAAGAACACGCCCGCGCCGCCGATGAACACCGCCAGCAACACGCCGCCGGAGCGCACCGCGCTGACGTTCTCGGCCGAGACGATCTCGAAGTTGATGGCGCCCAGCGCCCCGGCGATACCGGCGAAGAATGCCGACAGGATCAGCACCAGGTAGCGCACGCGCTGGGTGTTGTAGCCGATGAACTCGACCCGCTCGGGGTTGTCGCGCACGGCGTTGGCGATGCGGCCCAGCGGCGTCTGCGTCCAGGCGTACATCGCCACCATCGACAGCAGGCACCACGCCGCGATCAGGTAGTACACCTGGCGCCCCGGCCCGAAGGTGATGCCCAGGAACGGGTCGCCGACCACGCGATTGGTGGAGATGCCGCCCTCGCCGCCGAAGAACTCCGGGAACATCAGCGAGCTGGCGAACACCATCTCGCCGATGCCCATGGTGATCATGGCGAAGGTGGTGCCGGACTTCTTGGTGGTGACGTAACCGAAGATCACGCCGAAGAAGGCGCCCGCCAGGCCGCCCACCAGCGGCAGCATCGACACCGGCAGCCAGACCTTGCCCGCCCCGACCATATTCAGCACATGCACCGCGATAAACGCGCCCAGGCCGGAGTAGACCGCGTGGCCGAACGACAGCATGCCGGTCTGCCCGAGCAGCATGTTGTACGACAGCGCGAAAATGATCATGATGCCCATCTGCGACATCAGCGTGATGGCGAAGCCCCCGGTGAAGATCAGCGGCAGCACCAGCATGACCAGCACGGTCAGGCTCCAGATGATCCAGCGCGCCAGGTTCAGCGGGCGGTAGCGCAGGGTGCGGCCGGTCACCACCGGCTCGCGGGGTTGTTGCATCGCTTGCTCCATGGCGTCAGCTCTCCCGGGTTCCCATCAGTCCACGCGGGCGGAAGATCAGCATCACCACCAGCAACAGGTACGGCAGCACCGGCGCCACCTGGGCCACCGTGAGCTTCCACAAGGAATAGAACGGCGTGGCCTCGCTGACCGCCAGCCCCAGGCTGGTCATCAGGCCCGCCAGCGAGGCGTCGATGGTGACCGCGAAGGTCTGCAGCACGCCGATCAGGATCGACGCAATGAAGGCGCCCACCAGCGATCCCATGCCGCCCACCACCGCCACCACGAACACGATCGAGCCGACCGCCGCGGCCATCGACGGCTCGGTGACGAAGGCATTGCCCCCGATCACCCCCGCCAGCCCCGCCAGCGCGGCGCCGCCGCCAAACACCATCATGAACACGCGCGGCACGTTGTGGCCCAGCGCCTCGACCATTTCCGGGTGCGTCAGCGCGGCCTGGATCACCAGCCCGATGCGGGTACGCGTCAGCACCAGGTAGATCGCCACCAGCATGCCCAGCGACACCAGCATCATGAAGGCGCGGTACTTGGGGAAGGACGAGGTGAACACCGTGAACAGCGGCCCGTCCAGCTCCGCGGGGATACGGTACGGCACCGCCGCCAGGCCCCACACCAGCTTGACGCCCTCTTCCATCAGGTAGGCCAGGCCGAAGGTGAACAGCAGCTCGGCCACGTGGCCGTACTTGTGCACCGTGCGCAGGCCGAAGCGCTCCACCAGCGCACCCGCGCCGGCCACCAGCAGCGGCGCGAAGATCAGCGCCGGCCAGAACCCGACCTTGCTGGCGATGGTGTAGGCAAAGTAGGCGCCCAGCATGTAGAAGCTGGCGTGGGCAAAGTTGAGCACGCCCATCATGCTGAAGATCAGCGTAAGGCCCGATGACAGCATGAACAGCAGCAGCCCGTAGCTGATGCCGTTCAGCAGTGAGATGACGAAGAATTCCACAGCGTGTCCTTCAAGCTGGCGCCGCCATGCGTGGGCATGCCGGCATCCGTCCGGTTGGATTGAGGGTGAGCGTCCCCCTCCGGGGGCGGATGCCCGCCCCGGACGCTCCCCGGTATCGACCGAAAAAGACCGAAAGTATGCAGGATCGGGCGGCCACTTTGTCAGCGCGGCCGGCCCGTCACGGACAGGATCAGCCCGGCCGCTTCATCTGGCAGGAGGTCGGCTGGGCCGACACGTACTGGTCCATCAGTGCGTTGGTCTTCCAGCCGTAGCCGGTGTTTTCCTGGTCGTACTTGATTTCCTTGCCGTCCACCTTGGTCCAGGTGGCGACCACCAGCGGCTGCTGCGCCTGGTGATCCGAGTTGCGCATCTCGACCGTGCCGTTCATGCTGTCGACCTTGATGCCCTCGAGCGCCTTGGCGACCTTGGTCGGATCGGTCGAGCCGGTGTCCTTGAAGGCCTTGGCCAGCATGGCAATGCCGGTGTAGGAAGCCATCACGTAGAAGTCATCGTTGTACTTCTTCTTGAAGCCCTCGATGACATCCGCCCCCTTGAACCCCTTGTTGTTGGGGTTGTAGTAGCCGACATACTTGACGTGCTCGGCGCCGGTGGCGCCCATCGCCGTGGGCACGCCGGTGGTGCCGGCATAGTAGGTGTAGTAGTTGGTGGTCAGGCCGGCGTCCTTGCCCGCCTTGATCAGCAGCGCCAGGTCGCTGCCCCAGTTGCCGGTGATCACGGTATCGGCGCCAGAGGCCTTGATCTTGGCCGCGTACGGGGCAAAGTCCTTGACCTGCGCCAGCGGGTGCAGGTCTTCACCGACGATCTGGATGTCCGGGCGCTTGCGCTTCAGGTAGTCCTTGGCCGCGCGCGCCACCTGGTGGCCGAACGAGTAGTTCTGGTTGATCAGGTAGACCTTCTTGACGTTCGGGTCCTTGGCCAGGAAGGTGGTCAGCGCCTCCATCTTCATGTCCGAGTTGGCGTCGAGCCGGAAATGCCAGAAGTTGCATTTGGCATTGGTCATGTCCGGGTCCACCGCGGCGTAGTTCAGGTAGACGATTTCCTTGCCCGGATTGCGCTCGTTGTGCTTGGCCACCGCGTCCTGCAGCGCCAGCCCGACTGAAGAGCCGTTGCCCTGCACGATATAGCGGATGCCCTGGTCGACCGCCTGCTTGAGGATGGTCAGGCTTTCCTGCGGCGACAGCTTGTTGTCGAAACCCACCACCTCAAACTTGTGTGCGCCGGCCCAGTTCTTCTGGTTGGCGATGTCGGCCACATACTGCCAGCTCTTGAGCTGGTTCTGCCCAACGGGAGCCATCAGCCCCGAGAGCGGGTCAATGAAGGCGATCTTCACCGTATCCGCGAGTGCGGTACCTGAAACCAGCGCAGAACCCAGTGCGGCAAACACGGCCACACCGGCCACCAGCGGACGCATTTTGGTCATACCTGTCTCCTTCACTCTTGTCGTTGGCTTGTCGTTGAATTTGGCTGGCTGCGCGGCACCCTCCATGCCACGCCGTGCAGCCGGCCCCGAACACGCCATGCCGCAAGCAGGCATGGCGCACCGGAAAGCGCGTGCCGGCGTCAGGCGGTCGGCAGCTTGTAGTCCTTGAACTGCTCGCGCAGCTTGAGCTTCTGCATCTTGCCGGTCGCGGTCAGCGGGATCTCGGTGACAAAGGCCACGTCGTCCGGGATCCACCACTTGGCCACCTTGCCTTCGAAGAACTGCAGCAGCTCTTCGCGGGTGACTTCGGCGCCGGGCCTCTTCACCACCACCAGCAGCGGGCGTTCGTCCCACTTGGGGTGGTAGGCCGAGATGCAGGCCGCCATATGCACCGCGGGGTGCGCGGCGGCGACGTTCTCGATATCGATCGACGAGATCCATTCGCCGCCGGACTTGATCACGTCCTTGCTGCGGTCGGTGATCTGCATGAAGCCGTCGGCGTCGATGGTGGCGACGTCGCCGGTCGGGAACCAGCCGTCGGCCAGCGGGTTGGCATCGTTGCGGAAGTAGCGGTCGATGATCCACGGCCCGCGCACCATCAGGTCGCCGAAGGCCTTGCCGTCCCACGGCAGCTCGTTGCCGTCGCCATCGACGATCTTCATGTCGACGCCGAAGATCACGCGGCCCTGCTTTTCCTGGATCTTGTGGCGGTCGGCGTCGGACAGGTCCTGGTGCTTGGCCAGCAGCTTGCACGACGTGCCCAGCGGCGACATCTCGGTCATGCCCCAGGCGTGGATCACCTCCACATCCAGCGCCTCGAGCGCGCGGATCATCGCCGGCGGCGCGGCCGAGCCGCCGATCACCGTGCGGTGGAAGGTGGAGAACTTGAGCTGGTTCGATTGCACATACTGGAGCAGGCCGAGCCACACCGTCGGCACGCCGGCGGAGAAGGTCACCTTCTCCTGCTCGAACAGTTCATAGATCGAGGCCCCGTCCAGCTTGGCACCGGGCAGCACCAGCTTGGCGCCGACCAGCGGCACCGAATACGGCAGGCCCCAGGCATTGACGTGGAACATCGGCACCACGGGCAGGATCACGTCGCTGGCGGAGCAGCCCAGCGCGTCGGGCAGTGCCGACGCATACGAGTGCAGCACCGTCGAGCGGTGCGAATACAGCGCGCCCTTGGGATTGCCGGTGGTGCCCGAGGTGTAGCACAGGCTCGAGGCCTGGTTCTCGTCGAACTGCGGCCACTCGTAGTTGCCGTCCTGGGCCTCGACCAGTTCCTCGTAGCACAGCAGCGGCACCTTGGATTCGGCCGGCATATGCGCGCGGTCGGTCATCGCCACCCAGCCCTTGACGTTGGGGCAATGCGGCGCCACGCCTTCCACCAGCGGCAGGAAGGTCAGGTCGAAGAAGATATAACCGTCTTCCGCGTGGTTGACGATATAGGCGATCTGCTCGGGGAACAGGCGCGGGTTGATGGTATGGCAGACGGCGCCCATGCCGGACACGCCGTAGTAGATCTCGAGGTGGCGGTAGCCGTTCCAGGCCAGTGTGCCGACGCGCTCGCCCTGCTTCACGCCCAGTGCGCCGAGCGCCTGCGCCAGCTTGCGCGAGCGCAGTTCGCAATCGCGGTACGTATAGCGATGCAGGTCGCCCTCCGTGCGCCGCGAGACGATCTCGGTGCTGCCGTAGTAACGCGCGGCGTGTTTGATGATGGAGGAAATGAGCAGCGGCGCGCTCATCATTTGACCCATCAATGCCATGAAGCTGCCTCCTGAAAGTCTTGTGTAGTTCGCCTGAAAACGAACAACCGTACTATTTTTTGGCGGTCGTTTCCATGCACCAAATCGGCGTCCGGCCGGTCTCGTTGTGCACTGCCGTACTGTCGTTGCGTATTGCCGTCGGGGTTGCCGTCGGTATTGCCATTGAATTCGGGGCCGCAATTCTGCGAAAAACCCATGCACCGGATTCATGTGCGCACTGAAGGAGGAAAATAACCGTGCGGTGCATGGCGGCATGACTCGGTGGGGCGCGGTCGAGTGCCGTTGAGGACGTACAATACTGCGTGGCATGTTGCACCTCAACATGTCGTTTTCCCTAGCCACCATCGCATTTCCGTGCCCCCGGCATGCCGCGCTGCACCGCCTTTCAGGCGCTTCGCCGGCACCTGGATGGCCGCACGGATTTCGCACCGCCCCCTTGCGCCCCGGCGCCCTTACGCGATGCCAGACACGCCCCAGCCACAAGCCCCGCAGCCCTTCGACGCAGCCGCTCCCGCCACGCTGTCCGTGCCCTGGCGCACCGCGCCCGGCTTCGCCGAGCTCGGCGCGCAGTTCTTCACACGGCTGCGCCCGACGCCGCTGCCATCACCCTACCTGGTGGGGGTGGCGCCGGCCGCGGCGGCCCTGCTCGGCTGGGATGCCGGCATCGGCAGCCAGCAGGATTTCATCGAGACCTTTATCGGCAACCAGGTGCCGGACTGGGCCGACCCGCTCGCCACCGTCTATTCCGGGCACCAGTTCGGGGTCTGGGCCGGCCAACTCGGCGACGGCCGCGCCATCCGCCTGGCGCAGGCGCAGACCGAGGCCGGCCCGTGGGAAATCCAGCTCAAGGGCTCGGGCCTGACGCCCTACTCGCGCATGGCCGACGGCCGCGCGGTGCTGCGCTCGTCGATCCGTGAGTACCTGTGCTCCGAAGCCATGGCCGCACTGGGCGTGCCGACCACGCGCGCGCTGGCTATCATGGGCTCGGACGCGCCGGTGCGCCGCGAGACCATCGAGACCGCCGCGGTGGTGACCAGGCTGTCGCCGACCTTTATCCGCTTCGGGCACTTCGAGCATTTCGCCGCGCACGACGACGCGGCCGCGCTGCGCAAGCTGGCGGATTTCGTCATCGACAACTTCATGCCCGCGTGCCGCGACGACGCCCAGCCCTACCAGGCGCTGCTGCGCGAGGTCTCGCTGCGCACCGCCGACCTGATCGCGCACTGGCAGGCGGTGGGCTTCTGCCATGGAGTGATGAACACCGACAATATGTCGATCCTGGGCCTGACCATCGACTACGGCCCGTTCGGCTTCCTCGACGCATTCGACGCCAACCACATCTGCAACCACTCCGACACGCAGGGCCGCTACGCCTACAGCCAGCAGCCGCAGGTGGCATTCTGGAACCTGCACTGCCTGGCCCAGGCGCTGCTGCCGCTGTGGCTGGCACCGGAGGATGCCGACAAGGAAGGCGCGCGCGACGCCGCCGTGGAAGCCGCGCGCGCGGCACTGGACCCGTTCCGCGACCGCTATGCCGCCGCATTCTTCCGCCACTACCGCGCCAAGCTGGGCCTGCGCCCGCCTGCCGGCGGCGATGACAAGAGCGATGAGCCGCTGCTGACCAGCCTGTTCCAGCTGCTGCACGGCCAGCGCGTGGACTACACGCTGTTCTGGCGCAAGCTGTGCGGCATTTCGTCCACCGATGCCTCGCGCGACGCGCCGGTGCGCGACCTGTTCCTGGACCGCGCCGCCTTTGACACGTGGGTGGCCGACTACCGCGTGCGCCTGCGCGCCGAGCAGTCGCACGATGCCGCGCGCGAACTGGAAATGCTGGCAGTCAACCCCAAATACGTGCTGCGCAACCACCTGGCCGAAACCGCGATCCGGCACGCACGCGAGAAGAACTTCAGTGAAGTGGACCGCCTGCTGGCGGTGCTGTCGCGCCCTTTCGACGAACAACCGGAAGCAGAGCACTACGCGGCGCTGCCGCCGGACTGGGCCTCCGGCCTGGAGGTCAGTTGCTCGTCGTGACGCCATGTGATCCGCGCCCTGCACGCCGGCGCCAGCCGGTGTAAGGTTCGCGGAGTTCGCACGACCAATGCCTTAACTGAGGAACCCATCCGAGGAAGCCCTGCGAGGACAAACCATGACCACCACCAAGACCGACGCCGAGTGGCGTGAACAACTCTCCGACATCGAATACCGCGTGACCCGCGAGGCCGCCACCGAGCGTCCGTTCACCGGCCGCTACTGGGACCACTGGGACAACGGCATCTACCACTGCGTGGGCTGCGGCACGCCGCTGTTCGAATCCGCCACCAAGTTCGATGCCGGCTGCGGCTGGCCCAGCTATTTCCGCGCCATCAACGGCGAGGTGATTGCCGAGCACGTCGACCACAGCCACGGCATGACGCGGGTGGAGGTACGCTGCAAGGAATGCGGCAGCCACCTGGGCCATGTCTTCGAAGATGGCCCCGCCCCGACCGGCCTGCGCTATTGCATCAACTCGGCTGCGCTAAAATTCGATGATCGCGACCCGGCACAGCGTGCGGCGGATGAAGCCCACGCCGCCGGCAGCGACGACAAACCCCGCCGCGACCCGCAGCGCTGAATGCTCCGGCAAGCACGCCGGACACAACCTGGTACCGCATGAAATTCCTGTTCGACCTGTTCCCGGTCATCCTGTTTTTTGCCGCCTTCAAGCTGGCCGACATCTACACCGCCACCGCCGTGGCCATTGGCGCCACGGTGCTGCAGATCGGCTGGGTCTGGTTCCGCCACCGCAAGGTCGAGCCGATGCAGTGGGTCAGCCTGCTGATCATCGCGGTGTTCGGCGGTGCCACGCTGGTGCTGCACAACGAGACCTTCATCAAGTGGAAGCCGACCGTGCTCTACTGGATGTTCGCGGTGGCGCTGCTGGGCTCGGTGATCGGCTGGCGCAAGAACCTGATCCGCGCCATGATGGAAAAACAGGTGACCCTGCCCGACCCGGTGTGGGCGCGCCTGAACGCCGCCTGGGCCGGCTTCTTTGCCGCCATGGGCGTGCTGAACCTGTACGTGGCCTACCAGTTCTCGACCGAGGCCTGGGTCAACTTCAAGCTGTTCGGCAGCATGGGGCTGATGCTGGTGTTCATCGTCGCCCAGAGTGTCTGGCTGTCGCGCCACATGCCCGAGAACAGCCAGGACTGACGGCCCCACCCCCGCACCCCCGAACCGAAGGAAACCATTGATGGCAGCCGATCCCGCCACTATCGAGGCGATGCTGCGCGAAGCGCTCGCCCCCAGCCACCTGGCCGTGCGCGATGACAGCGCGCTGCACGCCGGACATGCCGGCGCCGCATCCGGCGGCGGACATTACGACGTGACAATTGTCAGCGAGCGCTTTACGGGTCACAGCCGGGTTGCGCGACACCGCATGGTGTATGATGCGCTGCGCGGTCTGTTCCCCGCGCAGATCCACGCACTTGCCGTGACTGCGTTCACCGACCAAGAGTACCAATCCCGCGCATCATCACGCGATTCTTCCAGCAACTCTCAGACCTGATTCCATGAAGACCACCGTCCTCTCGTTCAGCCTGGCGGCTGTGCTTGCTGCCGGCAGCCTGCCGGCCATCGCCCAGAATGCCGCCGTCGTGAATGGCAAGGCCATTTCATCGGCAAAGCTGGACAAGTTGATCGCCGGCACCGGCCAGCCCGACAACCCGGAGCTGCGCTCGCGCGCGCGCAACATGCTGATCGACCGCGAACTGCTCTCGCAGGAAGCCAACAAGCGCGGCCTGACCCAGCGCGACGACGTGCAGGAACAACTGGAACAGGCCCGCCTGAACGTGCTGGCCGGCGCAGTGTTCGAAGACTACGTGAAGACCCACGGCGCCAGCGACGCCGAGTTGCGCAAGCAGTACGACAAGATCAAGTCGCAGTTCGGCAACGGCAAGGAATACCACGCCCGCCATATCCTGGTGGAAAAGGAAGCCGACGCCAAGGCGATCATCGCCAAGATCAAGGGCGGCGCCAAGTTCGAGGACATGGCCAAGGCCTCGTCCAAGGACCCGGGCTCGGCAGCCAACGGCGGCGACCTGGACTGGGCCAACAGCAGCAGCTACGTGCCTGAGTTCTCGGCTGCCATGACCGGCCTGAAAAAGGGCCAGCTGACCGATACCCCGGTCAAGACCCAGTTCGGCTGGCATATCATCGAACTGGTCGACGTGCGCGACGCCAAGATCCCGTCGTTCGAAGAGGTCAAGCCGCAGCTCACGCAGATGCTGATGGGGGACCAGAACTGGCAGCGCGAGCAGTTCCAGGCCATGATGAAGTCACTCAAGGACAAGGCCAAGATCCAGTAAGGCACGGTCCGGTCGCCCCCGCCGGTCCTGCAAGATTCAAGGATGCAGCGCGTGGAGCCGACTGGCCGCTACTGGCAACTCTGGCATCTCTCGTCCCGGGGCATGTGCTATTGCGCACTGGCCTGGGCGACCCTGGACGGCGCCGCCCCCGGCTGGCGCCAGCTCCACCCTTATCTCCCCTTGCGTGACCGTTACGCGCCCGAGAAGATCCTGCACGCCGTGGTGGCGTACAAGGAGGCTCGCGGCGAGATCAGGCCGCCCCCTGGTTTTGAAGCCGGGCGGATGCTGACTTATGCGTATGCGTCGTGGAGCTCACGCCTGCTCCCTCCGCTTGCCGGCTGAACCAGCCTTCACTGGCGCAGGTCGTAGCGCCACCCGGTTTCGTCGAGCTGCCTGATACTGTCGGCAACCAGTCCGACCAGCGCGTCCTGCATCTTGCTGCCCTTTTCCGCGCTGGCCCAGGTCGGGTCACCGGTGACGCCGGTCGCGGAAACCTCGGCGATATCCCACATGATCTGTACGCGCTCGCCGATGCGGATGCTGTCTACCGGCATCTGCCGCACGGCTTTGCCCAGGTCGCACAGGTCCGGACACACCGCCATGGTGATCGAGGTTTCGCCTTCGCCGCCGTGGCCCAATCCATTCCACTCAGCGAAGAAGCCATCGCCAAGCCGGCTGCCGATCACCGACCACCAGGCAGGCAGGAAGGCAAACACCACCTCCGGGTGGCGCTGCTTGACCTTGCGCTGGGCGATCTCGAGCGGCGCTATATTGCCGTCGTGCCCGTTCAGCACAAAGATGTGCCGGATATCGTAGGCAATCAGGCTCTCGAAGATATCCTCGGCAAGCGCCGTCACCGTCTCGAAGCGCAGCGAGACCGCCATCGGGTTGGCGTTGTAGTGCATCGAGGTGCCGAACGGCACGCCGGGGACCACGATGGTCCGCTCAAGCCGTTGCGCCGCCAGCCGTGCCACTTCGGCGGGAACGAACAGGTCCGGCCCGAGCGGCAGGTGCCCGCCGTGGCTTTCGCAGCTGCCAAAAACGGTGATGGCGCTGTCTATGCCACCAGCGGCAAACATGGCCTCCAGTTCGGCCGTGGAAAACTCGTTCAGCAAGACCTTCTTCATGATGCGTTCTCCGCCAGCGGCTGCGCTTTCGCGTTCAGGACCGGATGCAACAGCAGGTACACCAGCACCGTGGCCAGCAGCGCCACCAGCCCGTTGGGCCACTCCGGCAGCCAGCGGTTCAGCTCGAGGCCGAGCCCCAGTGCCATGCCGACCAGCGCGGCGCCGACACCGGCCCGGTTGAATGCGGGCTGCCGGTCGAGTTCGCGAACGTCATAGCGGCCCTTGTGCCGGATATAGAAGTCCGCCAGCAGCGGGCCGGCCAGCGGCGGCGCCATGATGCCGAGGTAGTTGATGAACTGCGCGAAGAACATCTGGTAGAAACCCAGCGCACCAAGCACGGTGCCAAGCAGCCCCGCCACCAGCACCAGCTGCCGCTTGCCGGCGCGGATCCCGCAGGAATGCAGCACCGGGCCGGTATAGAGCGCATTGCAGTACAGCTCCGCATCGTTGGTGGTCCACAGCGACAAGGTCCATGTGACCGCGCCCACCAAGGCCAGCAGGAAGCTCTTCTCCAGCATCCACGACACATAGTTGTATTCGCCGACCGTGACGGTGCCGATATAGCCGACGATATTGAGCAGCGGGTTGGTCAGCAGGAAGCAGGCGGCCGAGCCCAGCCAGACCGCCCTGGCATTGCGGTTGAAGCGGAACAGGTCGACGCCCATGATGGCGCCCGCGATCCAGCTGCCGACCAGCATGGTCACGGCCGACGACAATGGCAGGCCGTCCTTCTGCGAAGAGGCCGCGATAAAGCTGCCAAGCCCGCCGCCCTCGTCGACCATGCCGACGCCGACCAGCACCGCGATCAGCATGATGACGGGTGCCACCGGCACCGCCAGCCGCTCCAGCCCTTTCATGCCGGACATCGAGGTCGCGGTGAACAGCAGGCCGCAGGTCACGCATGCCAGGAACACTTCCAGCGTGATCGGCGCGATGTCGAATCCCAGGCGGGCCGGGTCAAGCACGGTGATGCCGCTCGGATTACCGATGAACGCGCCCCAGATGTCGCCCACCATGCCGGTGATGGCGGAGAACCAGCCCAGCGTCAGCAGCCCCATCGCCAGCATCGGCAGGTTCATGCCTTTGGCGCCGTAGGCATAGCGGCACAACAACGCCAGGCTCAGGCCGGTGCGTTGGGCGATGATGCCCAGCAGCCCGGTCAGCACGAACAGGATGCCCATGCCGATGGCGATAGCCAGCAAGGCCATGGGGAAGGAAACACCCGCGCCGCCCGCCGGCCCGGCGAGCGTGCCGCCGATGAACAGGCCGGTGGCAACGTAGCCAAACCCAACCCACACCATCACCTGCTTCCAGGTCGGCCTGCGCGCATCGGGCGGGACCGGGGCGAACATATAATCTGCATCGACTGCCGGGGACGACTTCACCTTCTGATTCATGATGGGATCTCCGAATCTACCGTTCCGTGTTCGAGCGACCCGGATGCAAGGGGACCAGCCCTGCATCCGATCGTGAGTCAGCGCGAGAGTAACAGTGCGAAAGCGGCAAGAAATGCGGAAGATTCCAAGATGCGGAGCGAAATGGCCGTCGCCATCCGGGCTTTGGCTGCTTGCATCGCCGAAAAACTAAAAAGCCACCGGCGCTGCCGGTGGCTCTTGGTTGGGACGAAGGGCGCAGGCCCTGGGCTGATGCTTACCCCACCCACTTCCGCGCATTGCGGAACATCCGCATCCACGGGCTGCCGCCATCGGCAACCTGCTTCCACGCGTCCGGCGCCCAGCTCATGGTCGCGGCACGGAACACGCGCTCCGGGTGCGGCATCAGCACGGTGAAGCGGCCATCCACGGTCGTCACCGAAGTGATGCCGTCGGGCGAGCCGTTCGGGTTGAGCGGATAGGCCTGCGTGACCGCACCGTAGTTGTCGACAAAGCGCAGCGCCACGTGGGCCTGGTCGATATTGCCCTGCTGCGAGAAGTCGGCAAACCCTTCGCCGTGGGCGACCACGATCGGAATGCGGCTGCCTTCCATGCCGGCGAAGAAGATCGACGGCGAGGACTGCACTTCCACGGTCACGTAGCGCGCTTCGTACTGTTCCGACTGGTTGCGCGTGAACTTGGGCCACGCACCCGCGCCCGGGATGATCGGGGCCAGGTTGCTCATCATCTGGCAGCCGTTGCAAACGCCCAGTGCGAAAGTGTCCTGGCGGTTGAAGAAGGCAGCGAACTGCTCGGCCATCTGCGCGTTGAACAGGATGGTCTTGGCCCAGCCCTCGCCCGCACCCAGCACGTCGCCGTAGCTGAAGCCGCCGCAGGCAACGAAACCGCTGAAGTCGGCCAGGTTGGCGCGGCCGGCGATCAGGTCGCTCATGTGCACGTCGTGCGTATCGAAGCCGGCGCGGTCCATGCTGTACGCCATCTCGACCTGCGAATTGACGCCCTGCTCGCGCAGGATCGCCACGCGCGGACGGGCGCCGGTGGCGATGAACGGTGCGGCGATGTCTTCGGCCGCATCGAAGGTCAGCACCGGGCTGATGCCGGGGTCGGCGGCATCCAGCAGGCGGTCATATTCGCTGTCGGCGCAGGCCGGGTTGTCGCGCAGGCGCGCGATGCGCCAGCTGACCTCGCTCCAGTTGCGCTGCAGGTCGGTGCGCGAGGCGCCGAAGACCTTCTTGGCGTCGCGGTAGACCTCGATCTGGTCGGTCGCGTTGGGCTTGCCCACCACATGGCTGCAGGCCGACAGGCCGGCTTCGCGCAGCACGGCGAAGACCGTGTCGCGGTCTTCCATGCGCACCTGCACCACCGCGCCCAGCTCTTCCGAGAACAGCGCGCGCAGGGTCTGGTCGTTGCGGCGCTCGGCGATCTGCTGCGCCCAGTTCTTGGCGTCGCCGTAGTCCTGCTCCTGCTGCGGGTCCAGCGCCAGCATGTCGACGTTGAGCGAGATGCCGCAGTGGCCGGCAAAGGCCATTTCCGCCAGCGCAGCCATGAAGCCGCCGTCGGAACGGTCGTGATAGGCCAGCAGCTTGCCTTCGCGGTTCAGGCGCTGGATCACGTTGAAGAAGTTCTTCAGGTCCTCGGCATTGTCGACGTCGGGGGCGCTGTCGCCCACCTGCTGCATGACCTGCGCCAGGATGCTGCCGGCCATGCGGTTCTTGCCACGGCCCAGGTCGACGGCGATCAGCACGGTGTCGCCGGCGTCGGTGCGCAGTTGCGGGGTCAGCGTGCGGTTGACGTCGTCCACCGCGGCAAAGGCCGAGATGATCAGCGATACCGGCGCGACCACTTCCTTGTTGACGCCGTCGTCCTGCCACTTGGTGCGCATCGACAGCGAATCCTTGCCGACCGGGATGCTGATGCCAAGCGCCGGGCACAGTTCCATGCCGACGGCGTGCACGGTGTCATACAGCTTGGCGTCTTCGCCTTCCACGCCGCAGGCCGCCATCCAGTTGGCCGACAGCTTGACCTTGCCCAGGTCCTTGACCGGCGCGGCGGCCAGGTTGGTCAGGGCTTCGCCGATTGCCATGCGGCCGGAGGCCGGCGCGTTGATCACGGCCAGCGGGGTGCGCTCGCCCATGGTCATGGCCTCGCCGGCCTTGCCCTGGTAGTCGAGCGTGGTCACGGCCACGTCGGCAACCGGCACCTGCCACGGGCCGACCATCTGGTCGCGCGCGTTCATGCCGCCCACGGTGCGGTCGCCAATGCTGATCAGGAACGACTTGCTGGCCACGGTCGGATGGCGCAGCACGTCGCGCACCGCCTGCTCCAGGCTGATGCCGGTCACGTCCACGGCCGGCAATGCCTCTTCCACGCGCTTGACGTCGCGATGCATGCGCGGCGGCTTGCCCAGCAGCACGTCCATCGGCATGTCGACGGCGTAGTGCTCCTTGAGCGCGGCGTCGACGCTGGCGTCGACCAGCTGCAGCTGCTTTTCTTCGGTGGCGATGCCAACCACCGCGAACGGCGAGCGCTCGCGCTGGCACATGGCCTGGAACTGCGGGAAGCTGTCCGGCGCGATCGCCAGCACATAGCGCTCCTGCGACTCGTTGCACCAGATCTCGGCCGGCGACAGGCCGGACTCTTCCAGGTGCACCTGGCGCAGGTCGAAGCGCGCGCCGCGGTCGGCGCCGTCCACCAGTTCAGGGAATGCGTTGGAGATGCCGCCCGCGCCGACGTCGTGGATCGACAGGATCGGGTTGGCGTCGCCGAGCTGCCAGCACGCGTTGATCACTTCCTGTGCGCGGCGCTCCATCTCGGGGTTGCCGCGCTGGACCGAATCGAAGTCCAGGTCGGCGGTATTGGTGCCGGTCGCCATCGAGCTGGCGGCGCCGCCGCCCATGCCGATGCGCATGCCCGGGCCGCCCAGCTGGATCAGCAGCGTGCCGGCCGGCAGCGGGTTCTTGTGCGTGTGCGAGGCGTCGATGCTGCCGATACCGCCGGCGATCATGATCGGCTTGTGGTAGCCGCGCACGGTGCCGCCGACGTTCTGCTCGTAGACGCGGAAGTAGCCGCCCAGGTTGGCGCGGCCGAACTCGTTGTTGAAGGCGGCGCCGCCGAGCGGCCCGTCGATCATGATCTGCAGCGGCGAGGCGATGCGGTCCGGCTTGCCGGTCACGCCGGGCTTGTCGTCCGGGTTGCGGTGCGCCACCGGCTGAGCGGCGTCGCGGTCGTTCTCCCAGGACTCGACCGCCTCGGGCAGCATCAGGTTGGATACCGTGAAGCCGGTCAGGCCGGCCTTGGGCTTGGCGCCGCGGCCGGTCGCGCCCTCGTCGCGGATTTCACCGCCGGCGCCGGTGGAGGCCCCGGGGAACGGCGAGATCGCGGTCGGGTGGTTGTGCGTCTCCACCTTCATCAGCGTGTGCGTCAGCGCCTCGTGGCGGCCGTACTTGTGGTCATCGCCGCGCGGGAACCAGCGCTCGGCCACGTCGCCTTCCATCACCGCGGAGTTGTCCGAGTAGGCCACGATCGAGCCCTGCGGATTGAGCTGGTGCGTATTGCGGATCATCGCGAACAGCGACTTGTCCTGCTGCACGCCGTCGATGGTCCAGGTGGCGTTGAAGATCTTGTGGCGGCAGTGCTCGCTGTTGGCCTGCGCGAACATCATCAGCTCGACGTCGGTCGGATTGCGCTCCAGCTTGCCGTAGGCTTCGACCAGGTAGTCGATCTCGTCCTCGGACAGCGCCAGGCCCATCTCGACGTTGGCCGCGGCCAGCGCGCCGCGCCCGGCCGAGATGTCGATAAAGCGCAGCGGCTTGGCCGGCAGTTCCTGGAACAGGCCGGCGGCATCGTCACGCGTGGCGACCACGGTCTCGGTCATGCGGTCGAACAGGTGCGCGGCAACGGCGGCGCGGGTGTCCGCGTCCAGCGTCTTGCGGCCACGCAGCAGGCCCTTCTTGCAGATCACGGTGATCTCGATGCCGCGCTCGATGCGGTGGATATGCGTGAGGCCGCAGTTATGGGCAATGTCGGTGGCCTTGCTGGCCCACGGCGAGATCGTGCCGAAGCGCGGGATCACCACAAAGCGGTCGCCGTCGGCCTGATCGGCGAACGGCGCGCCGTAGGTCAGCAGCGCCGCCACGCGGGACTGCTCTTCGGCCGACAGCGGCGTCTGTGCGTCAACAAAGTGCAGGAACTGGCCATGCACCGATTCAATATCGGCGTCGATCTGCCGCAGGGCGGTGAGCAGGCGTTGCTGACGGAAGGCGGAAAGCGCCAAAGCGCCGGGGAAGCACGAGAAATGCGCCATGATCGTAGCGGTCGGGAGGCGGTGAGGTAGGGGCTGCTGCTTAGCCGGCACCGCTGCATGGGGTGCCGACTGGCGGGAAACCGCTATTGTACCTTGCCGGCACCCGGATTTTGCACTGCGACATCACGACGGGGCCGTGTTACTGCCCATCCTGATAATGCTTATGCGTCACTTTGACCGAATGGACGGCTCAGAGTGACGTCGCCGAGCGCGCGGCCTGCTCGTACAGGCCGGTCAGCACCCGCATCAGCCGGGCGAGCTCCCCGATCTCGGCATTCTCTTCGCTACCTTCGGTGAAGTTGCTGGTCAGGCATTGTTCGCGGATCTCGCGGTAGCGCGCGCAGGCCTCGGCGCCGGCCGGGGTGGTCGAATAAGTGGCCTCCTTGCCGACCCGCTCCCCGCTCACCAGCCCCAGCCCCTGCAGCTTCTTCAGCGCATAGGTCACCAGGTGCGTATCTTCCACGTTCAGCACGAAGCAGATATCGGCCAGCCGCTTGGGCCGGCCGCGATGGTTCACGTGATGCAGCACCAGCACGTCCAGGAAGGTCAGGTCGCGCACGCCGGCCGCGCCCATGCAGCGCACCACCCAGCGGCTGTAGGCGTTGTAGGCGGTGTTCAGCCCGAACTCGAACTCGGACAGCTCGGGGCTGCGCACCGACACCAGGTGCGAGGACGACACGATATTGGCCCCGGCCGCGCGCGACAGCGCGGTGGCCGGCCTTGCCTTACCGGCAACGGCAGGGGCATCGGCCACGGCGGCGGCGGTGTGCCCGCTGTCGGCTGGCTTGCGTGGCATGCGGGAAACTCCTTTCGATGGGGCGGCGCTGGCGGTGCTAGGTATAAGCCCGGAGCGCGCCCTGGCAATTTTAGCTTGACAGTTTATTGGCGAATTATGAGCATGAACACCTAATAAATACAGGTAAAGCATGAGGGAGGACGCCGGCCACGACTGGCCCTGCGCATGTGCACCGCGCCCTTCCCCGTGCTGGCAGGCGGCCGCCACCATGGCGGTGCCCGCCCCGCCCTCGCACCCCATTTGCAGACCCCATGCCATCCATGCTTCCCGACCTCGATACCCTGAACACCCGCCTGCGCGACGGCGCCACCAGCCGTGCGCAGATCATCGAGCAGGCGGCCGCGCTTGCCGCCACGCCGGCTGCCGAGGCCGTGTTCCTGCACAGCACCTTCGAGGCCGCGGCCCAGGTCGCGCGCGCAGCCGATGCCGCCGGCCGCGCCGGCAAGGCGCTGCATCCGCTGGCGGGGCTGCCGGTTTCGGTCAAGGACCTGTACGACGTGGCCGGCGAAGTGACCAGCGCGGCCTCGCTGGTGCGCAAGGATGCCGCGCCGGCCGCGGCGGACGCCACCGTGGTCGCCCGCCTGCGCGCTGCAGGCGCAGCCCTGGTCGGGCGCACCAACATGACGGAGTTCGCGTTCTCGGGCGTGGGCATCAATCCCCACTACGGCACGCCGGCCAACCCGGCCGGCACCGATGGCGTGGCGCGCATCCCGGGCGGCTCGTCGTCGGGTGCGGCCGTTTCGGTGGCGCTGGGGCTGGCGGTCGCGGCGCTTGGCAGCGACACCGGCGGCTCCATCCGCATCCCCGCCGCGCTGTGCGGCATCACCGGCTTCAAGCCCACCACGCGGCGCGTGCCGCTGACGGGGGCCTTTCCGCTGTCCTACACGCTCGACACCGCCTGCGCGATGGCGCGCACGGTCAGCGACTGCATTGCCGTGGACAGCGTGATCGCGGACAGCGCAGTGATCCCGCGCGTCACCAACCCCGCCGCCACGCGGCTGGCGATCCCGCGCCAGGTCCTGCTGGACGACCTCGACCCGGTGGTGGCGCGCGCCTTTGACCGCGCGCTGGGCCGGCTGTCGGCCGCCGGCGTGCAACTGGAGCATGTCGACCTGCCCGAGCTCGGCGAACTGGCGGCCCTGAACGCCCAGGGCGGCTTCAGCTCGGCCGAAGCCTTTGCCATCCACCGCCACCTGCTGGCCGCCCGGCGCGACCTGTACGACCCGCGCGTGGCCTCGCGCATCGACCGCGGCGCCAATGTCAGCGCCGCCGACTATATCGACCTGGGCCGCGCCCGGCTGGACTGGATCGCCCGCATGGAAGCGCGCCTGGCCCGGTTCGACGCCGTGGTCTGCCCGACCGTGCCGATGGTCGCGCCCGAGATTGCGCCGCTGCGCACCGATGATGCGCAGTTCTTCCGCGTCAATGCCCTGCTGCTGCGCAATACCTCGGCCTTCAATTTCCTCGACGGCTGCTCGATCTCGATGCCCTGCCACGCGCCGGACGAGCTGCCCGTGGGCCTGATGCTGTCGCACGGCCCGATGCGCGATGCCGACCTGCTGGGCACGGCCCTTGCGTTGGAACGCATCGTGCAACCTTCACAGCGCGACGACTGAGCCCTGCCGCCGCGCCGTTGATCTTGCGCCGACGTGCCCGCCAATGCGGGCGCGATCGGCACCAGGTAGTACGCAACCAGCAGTACCACCGCGCCCCCGCGCGCACACCAGGAGAGATCGAGATGCGAGTCAAGGCAATCGTTGCGGCCGGCCTGATGCTGGCCGCCGTGGCGGCACAGGCGGATACCAAGTGGGACCTGCCGACCGGTTATCCGGTCAGCAACCTGCACACCGCGAACCTGCAGCAGATGGCCAACGACGTGGACAAGGCCACCGGCGGCAAGCTCAAGATCGTGCTGCATCCCAATGGGTCGCTGCTCAAGGCCAACGAGATCAAGCGCGGCGTGCAGACCGGCCAGGTGCAGATGGGCGAGATCCTGATGTCCCTGCTGGCCAACGAGAATCCGGTGTTCGGCGTCGACGCGGTGCCGTTCCTGGCCACCAGCTACACCGATGCCTACAAGCTGTGGCAGGCCTCGCGCCCGGTCACCGAGAAGGTGCTCGACAAGCAAGGCATGAAGCTACTGTACGCGGTCGCCTGGCCGCCGCAGGGCATCTATGCCAACAAGCCGATCAATTCGGCGGCGGACATGAAGGGCCTGAAATGGCGCGCGTACAACCCGGCCACCTCGCGCATCGCCGAGCTGGTCAGCGCCCAGCCGGTGACCATCCAGGCTGCCGACCTGGCGCAGGCGCTGGCCACGGGCACGGTCAACTCCTTCATGTCGTCGGGCGCCACCGGCGTCGACACCAAGGTGTGGGAGAGCGTGAAGTACTTCTACACCGTGGACGCCTGGCTGCCCAAGAACATGCTGGTAGTCAGCAAGAAGGCGTTCGCGGCACTGGACAAGCCGACCCAGGACGCCCTGCTCAAGGCCGTCGCCGATGCCGAGAAGCGCGGCTGGCAGGTGTCGGAGCAGAAGACCAGGGAGTACCTGGCAACCCTGTCGCGCAACGGCATGACGGTGCAGCCGCCTTCGCCGCAGCTCAAGTCCGACATGCAGAAGGTGGGCCAGACCATGGTGGATGACTGGGCCAAGGGCGCGGGCGAGGACGGCAAGGCCATCCTGGACGCCTACCGCAAGTAGGCGGCCTGCCCGCCTCCATGAACTCCCCGCCCTCGCCGCGCAGGCTGGCATGGCGGGGAGCCCCCTCCCTCCCTGACGCCGTCCATCATGCCAACTGCCCCCTCCTCCAAGCGCTGGCTCGACCGCCTGCTTGACCTCTTTGCCGTGCTCGGCGCGCTGTGCATCCTCGCCGTCTGCGTGATCATGATCCTGATGTCGCTGTCGCGGGAGACCTCGGTGATCTTCAAGGGCGGCGATGACATCGTCGCCTGGCTGTGCGCGGCGTCCGCCTTCCTGATCCTTGGCCAGACCTTCCAGCATGGCGGCATCGTGCGCGTCGAGATGCTGCTGGGGGCCGTCGGCCCGCGCCGGCGCCAGGTGCTGGAACTGGTCTCGCTGACCATCTGCCTGGCATTTGCCGCCTACGCGGCCTGGGCGCTGGGCACCTTTGCGTGGCAGAGCTGGGAAATCGGCGACGTCTCGCAGGGCCAGATCGTGATCCCGCTGTGGATTCCGCAGAGCTTCGCGGTGCTTGGCTGCGTCGGCTTCCTGCTGGCGGTCGCCGATGAATGGCTGCGCGTGGTGCGCGGGCAGAAGCCGCGCTACCAGGTGGCCCATGAAGAAAAGCTCGCCGCCGGCGATTTCGGGGAGACGGTCTGATGAGCACAGTCGTCATTGCACTGATCCTGCTGCTGGTGATGATCGTCTTCCTGGCGATCGGCGCGTGGATCCCCGTGGCCATTGCGGTCACCTCATGGGTCGGGCTGGTGGTGTTCTCGGACCGCGAGGCGCTGGTCAGCCTGGCCAACGCATGGTGGTCGTCGAGCGCCTCTTACACGCTGGCATCGCTGCCCCTCTTTGTCTGGATGGGCGAGATCCTGTTCCGCACCAAGCTGTCCGAGCAGATGTTCAGCGGGTTGTCGCCCTGGCTGAGCTGGCTGCCGGGGCGGCTGATGCACGTCAATATCCTGGGCTGCGGCATCTTCGGCTCGGTGTCGGGGTCGTCGGCGGCCACCTGCGCCACCATCGCCAAGTCGGCGCTGCCGGAACTCACGCGGCGCGGCTACGACGAGCGCACCACGCTCGGCTCGCTGTCCTGCGCCGGCACGCTCGGCATCCTGATCCCGCCGTCGATCACGATGGTGGTGTACGCGGTGTCGGCGGACGTGTCGATCATCCGCGTGTTCCTGGCGGGCTTCATACCCGGCCTGCTGCTGATGCTGCTGTTCTCCGGCTACATCGTGGTCTGGGCGCTGGCCAACCCGGACAAGACCCCGCCGTCGGAGCACTTCAACTGGCGTGCGCGGCTGGCATCGATCCGCCAGCTGCTGCCGTGCATCGTGCTGATCGCCTTTATCACCGCGATCATGGTGACCGGCTACTCCACCGCGACCGAGGCCGCCGCCTATGGCGTGGTGGCCTCGCTGGCGCTGGCGTGGGCGGGCGGGTCGCTTACGCGCGCGGCGTTCTGGGACAGCCTGATGTCGGCCACGCGGCTGACCGCGATGATTATGTTCGTGCTGGGCGCGACCTCGTTCCTGTCGGTGACCATGAGCTTTACCGGCATCCCGCGCGCACTGGCGGAATGGGTGGCGGCGATGCACCTGTCGCCGTGGGCGCTGATCGCCGTGCTGACAGTGATCTACATCGTGCTGGGCACGGCGCTGGACGGCATCTCGATGATCGCGCTGACCACGGCGACGGTGCTGCCGATGGTGCAGGCGGCCGGCTTCGACCTGGTCTGGTTTGGCATCTTCATCGTGCTGCTGGTGGAGATCGCCGAGGTGACACCACCGGTGGGCTTCAACCTGTTCGTGCTACAGAGCATGACAGGCAAGGACAGCAATTACATAGCACGGGTCTCGCTGCCCTTTTTCATGATGATGGTGGTGGCGATCGCCATCGTCACGATCTGGCCAGACGTGGTGACCTGGCTGCCGGACATTGTCATGCAGCAGGAAGTCAAATAGCATTGGCCGGCCCCGCCCGGCCATTCGCCGCCGGCGCGGCAATATGGAGGGTCCCAGTCCGATGCATGTGATCGTCATCGGCGCCGGCGCGATCGGCGTCAGTTCCGCCTGGTACCTGCGGCAGGCCGGTTTCGACGTGACCGTGCTCGAACGCCGCGCCGCGCCGGCGCAGGAAGCCAGCTTCGGCAATGCCGGCGTGATCGCGCCCGGCTACGTCACGCCATGGGCCGCGCCGGGCATGCCCGGCAAGATCCTGCGCACGCTCTTTGCGCGCGAGGCGCCGGTCCTGTTCCGCCCTTCCGCCGACCCCGCCATGTGGCGCTGGATCGCGCGCTGGCTGCGCGAATGCCAGCTGGAGCGCTACCGCGCCAACAAGCTGCGCATGCAGCGGCTGGCGTTCTACAGCCGCGCGTGCCTGCACCGGCTGCGCAGCGAGCTGGAGATCGACTACGAGCAGTCGCAAGGCTACCTTCAGCTGTTCCGCACCGCGCGCGACCTTGACCTGGCCGCGCCGGCCGTGGCCCTGCTGCGCGAGAACAACGTGCCGCACCGGCTGGTCAGCGCGCAGGAATGCCGCCGCATCGAACCGGGCCTGGCGGCCGACACGCCGCTGGCAGGCGGGCTGCACCTGCCCGAGGACGAGTCCGGCAACTGCCCAATGTTCGTGCGCGCGCTGCACCGGCATGCCGAGGCCGCGGGCGTGTCGTTTCGCTTCGACACCCAGGTGGCGCGCGTCAGGCCCGACAACGCGGGCAAGCTGCAGGTCGAGCTGCAGCACCCCGACAAGAAGCGCCTCGGCCAGGTGCTGAGCGCCGACCGCGTGCTGGTCGCGGCAGGCGCCGACAGCACCGCGCTGCTGCGCCCGCTGGGCCTGCGCGTGCCGCTGTATCCGGTCAAGGGCTACTCGGTGACCGTGATGGTCCGCGACGAACTGCAGGCGCCGCTGGGCGCGCTGATGGATGAGTCCTACAAGGTCGCGATCACGCGCATGGGCAACCGCCTGCGCGTGGCCGGCACGGCCGAGCTGGGCTCACGCAAGCTTGATCTGCGGCCGGCCGCATTGAATACGCTGATCAAGGTCGCGCGCGACTGGTTCCCGGTGGCCGGCAACTACCAGGAAGCCACGCAATGGGTGGGCGCCCGGCCAATGCTGCCGGACGGACCGCCGCTGATCGGCCCTACGGCCGTGCCCGGCCTGTTCCTCAACCTCGGCCATGGCTCGACGGGCTGGGCGATGAGCTGCGGATCGGGCAAGATTGCGGCTGACCAGATCGCCGCCAGCGCCGGCACCCATGGCGGCCCGGACATCGACATGGAGGGCCTGCTGCCCGACCGCTACGGCCTGGGTCCCGCCAGATAAACAGACATGACACCCTCTGCCTCTACCGCCACCTCGCCCGCAAACGGCGACGGCTGGTTTGCACTCGATGCCGCCGCATCCGCACCGGTTCCGCTGTACGACGTCGCCGCCATCCGCCGCATCGAGAACGCCGCCTTCACGCAACTGCCCGCCTTTACGCTGATGTCGCGCGCCGGCGCCGCGGCCGCGCGCTGGCTGGCCTGCCACGCACCCGCCGGCCCGTTGCTGTTCCTGGCGGGCCCCGGCAATAACGGAGGCGATGCGCTGGTCGCCGCTACGCAATTGCACAGCGCCGGCCGTGCCGTGCAGGTATGGCTGACGGCGGACCCGCAGCGCCTGCCCGCCGACGCCGCGACCGCCTGGCAGCAAGCGCACGCAGCCGGCGTGCCGGTCAGCGTGGTCGCGGGCATGGCTGCCTCGCCTGACGCGGACTGGCCCGCCGGCACCGCCGCGATCGTCGACGGCCTGCTCGGCATCGGCCTGAACCGCCCCGCCGACGGCACCATGGCGTGGTGGATCGGACAAATCAACCGCAGCGCGCTGCCTGTGTTTGCACTGGACATCCCCAGCGGCCTGTCCGCCGACACTGGCGCGGGCGCGCCGGCCGTGCGCGCGCAGCGCACGCTGACCTTTATCGCCGCCAAGCCCGGGCTGCTGACGCTGGACGGGCGCGACTGCGCCGGCGAGGTCGATATCGCGCCGATCGGCCTTGACTATCCGCCGGACGAAACGCCCCATTGCCTGGTGAACGGTCCGGCGCTGTTCAGTACCGCGCTGCCGCGGCGCCGCCATGCCAGCAACAAGGGCACGCATGGCTCGCTGGCGGTCATCGGCGGCAACCTGGGTATGACCGGCGCGCCGCTGCTGGGCGCCAGGGCCGCGCAATTCCTCGGCGCGGGCAAGGTGCATATCGGCTTCCTGGCGCAGCCCGCACCGCTGTTCGATCCGCTGCATCCGGAGCTGATGCTGCATGCCGTGGACGCACTGGCCCTCGCTGCGATGTCGGCGCTGGTGATCGGTCCGGGCATGGGCACGGATGCCAACGCACACAAGCAGTTTGCGCGGCTGCTGCAAGCCGCGCCGTTGCCGCTTGTGCTGGATGCCGACGCCTTGAACCTGCTGGCCGCCGATCCGGCGCTGGCCGGGGCACTGGCAGCCAGCGGCGCGGCTTGCGTGATGACACCGCATCCGCTCGAAGCCGCCCGGCTGATGGGCGTTCCCGTCGCCGACGTGCAGCGCGACCGGCCCGCTGCCGCCGCGGCACTGGCCGCGCAATGGCAGGCCGTAGTCGTGCTGAAGGGATCGGGCACCGTGATCGCGGCACCTGACGGCAGCCCATGCACGCTCAACCCGACCGGCAATGCGGCACTTGCCAGTGCCGGCACCGGCGACGTGCTGGCCGGCATGCTGGGCGCGCTGCTCGCACAAGGCATGGCGCCTCTGGCCGCGGCCCAGGCGGCGGTGTGGATCCACGGCCGTGCCGCCGATGCCCTCGTCGCCCAGGGCACCGGGCCGGCCGGCGTCACCGCAAGCGAGCTGTACGCGCCGGCGCGCGCCGTCTTCAACCAGTTGCTGGCCGGGACCCGCGCATGACGCGCGGCGCGCTGCTGCGCGATCCCGCCGACCGCCGCCACCTGCTTACCGGCATCGCGCTGCTGGTCATCGGGCAATGGATCCTCAGCCTGCTCGATGCCACCAGCAAGACCCTGACGCAGCAAGGACTGCCGCTGGTGGCGGTGGCATGGGTGCGCTATGTCGGCCATGTGGTCGCGATCTTCCTGCTGCTCGGCCCCGCCGGCTGGCGGCGCCAGTGGCGGCCGGCAAAGCCTGGGCTGCAGTGGCTGCGGGGCGGGCTGATGCTGGTCTCGACGCTGGTTTTCTTCAGCGTGCTGATGCTGATGCCGCTGGCGCAGGCCACCGCACTGAATTTCTGCGCGCCCCTGTTCGTGGTGGCGCTGTCGCCGTGGCTGCTGGGCGAGCGCCCCGGGCGCCATGCCCGCTGGATGCGCTGGACCGGTGTGGTGGTCGGCTTTGCCGGCATGCTGGTGGTGGTGCGCCCGGGTGGCCAGCTCAGTCCGCTCGGCGTCGGCCTGGGCCTGGTGTCCGCGCTGGTGTTCGCGCTGATGCAGATGCTGACGCGCCGCATTGCCGCGCATGACTTGCCCATGACCACGCTGATCCAGAGCGGTGTCACCGGCGCTTGCCTGACCACGCTGATCGTGCCCTTCTTCTGGTTCAGCGCGTGGCCCACGCCGATGCAATGTGCGCTGTTGCTCTCTGCAGGGATCACCGGGTCCCTGGGCCACTATTTCGTCATCCGGGCCTTCCAGTACGCGGATGCCTCGTTCCTGAGCCCCTTCCTGTACCTGCAGATCTTGTCCGCCACCGTGATCGGCTACCTGGCCTTCGGCCAGTTGCCCGACTGGACCACCGCAGCTGGCATCGGCATCATCTGCCTGGGTGGCTTGTGCGTGGCGGGCGGCGAACCGGTGCTGCGCGCTGTCGCGGGCCGGCTCGCTGGCCGGCGACGTCAGACAATGTCTGATACTTAGCGCGCACACATGCTGCTATGTTGCAAGTGTTAACAGTTGCTTACGCCGAGGGGTAAAAGTGCCGCGGCGCAGGCGATATACTTTGCGAGTCTGCGCCGCCGCGCGCACTCGCACCCCTGCCAACTTCCTAGTCCCGCATGCCCACCGACCTTCACGCCTGGAACGCCCTGCTGCGGCACCATGACACCCTTCGCGACGCTCAGATGCGCGAGTGGTTCGACGGCGAAGGCGCGCAGCGCGTCGCGCAATTCTCCCTGGAAGCCGCCGGGCTCTATCTCGACTATTCGAAGAACCGGATCACGCCCGAAACCATGCGCCTGCTGGTGCAGCTGGCATCCGAGGCCGGCGTGACCAGACGCCGCGACGCGATGTTTGCGGGCGAGCATATCAACACCACTGAAGACCGCGCGGCCCTGCACGTAGCGCTGCGCGCGACTGCCGGCGCCGGCTACAAGGTCGACGGCGAGCAGGTCATGCCGGCAATCCAGAAGGTGCTGGTACGCATGCGCGATTTCTCGGAACGCGTGCGCAGCGGCGCCTGGAAGGGTGCCACCGGCGAGCGCATCACCGATGTCATCAATATCGGCATCGGCGGCTCCGACCTGGGACCGCGCATGGTGTGCCGCGCGCTGTCGCACCTGGCCGATGCCGATGACAATGCCGCGCCGCGCATGCATTTTGTTTCCAATGTCGACGGCACCGACCTGGCCGAGACGCTGGTGCGGCTCGACCCGCAACGGACGCTGGTGATCGTCTGCTCCAAGACCTTCACCACGCTGGAAACCATGGCCAACGCGCGCAGCGCGCGCGCCTGGTTTGTCGCCAACGGCGTGGCCGAGCATGACCTTGCCAAGCATTTCGTCGCAGTCTCGACCAATACCGAAGCGGTGCGCGAGTTCGGCATCGACCCGGCCAATATGTTCGAGTTCTGGGACTGGATCGGCGGACGCTTCTCGCTGTGGTCGTCGGTCGGCCTGTCGATCACGCTGGCGGTAGGCTTCAATGCCTTCGCCGACCTGCTGGCCGGCGCGCGCGCCATGGACGAGCACTTCCGCACCGCGCCGCTGGAGCGCAACATGCCGGTGATCCTGGGCATGCTGGGCATCTGGTACCGCAATTTCTGGCATCTGCCGACCAGCTGCATGGCGCCCTACTCCACCTCGCTGGAGCTGTTTCCCGCCTTCCTGCAGCAGCTGGAGATGGAGAGCAACGGCAAGTCAGTGCAGCTTGACGGGCAGCGCGTGCGCACGCATACCTCGCCGGTGGTGTGGGGCACGGCCGGCACCAACGGGCAGCATGCCTATTTCCAGCAGATCCACCAGGGCTCGCAGGTGGTGCCGGTGGATTTTGTCGCGCCGCTGGTGCCGCCGCGCCGGCTGGCTGGCCATCACGCCAAGCTGCTGGCCAACTGCTTCGCGCAGGCCGAGGCGCTGATGCGCGGGCGTACCGCCGAGGAGCTGCGTGCCGCCGGCCTGAAGGACGAAGTCCGCATCGCCCATATGGTGTTCGAGGGCAACCGCCCCAGCAACACCTTGCTGATGGAGAACCTGACGCCGCATGTGCTGGGTGCGCTGATTGCGCTGTATGAGCACCGCACCTTCGTACAGGGCGTGGTCTGGAAGATCAATTCCTTCGACCAGTGGGGCGTTGAGCTGGGCAAGATCCTGGCCCGTCCGATCGAGGCCGAGCTGACCGGGAATACCGTCGGCCGGCACGATGCCTCCACCACGTCGCTGATCGAGCGCGCCCGCGCGGTGCTGAAGGCGGGCGCCGCCAGCTAGACCTCCGCGCCCATCCATTCATCGCTGGCTACGCGGCCGGCGTCGATGGTCAGGATGCGGGCACAGCGCGCCGCCACCGAGCGGTCATGCGTGACCAGCACCAGCGTTGAGCCGGCATCGCGGTTAAGCTCGAACATCAGCGCGATCACGGCTTCGCCAGTGGCGGTATCGAGGCTGCCGGTGGGCTCGTCGGCAAACAGGATGTCCGGGCGCGCCACGAACGCGCGCGCCAGCGCCACGCGCTGCTGCTCGCCGCCCGACAGCGTGCGCGGATAGTGCCCCAGCCGCGCGCCCAGGCCCACACGCTGCAGCATATCCAGGGCGCGCTCGCGCACCTGCGACGTTTCGCCGCGCAGCTCCAGCGGCAGCATCACGTTTTCCAGCGCGGTCAGGTGGCCGACCAGCTGGAACGACTGGAACACAAAGCCGACATGGCGGCCCCGCACGGCGGCGCGCTGGTCCTCGTCCAGCGCGAACAGGTCCTGGCCCTGCAGCCGTACCGTGCCCGTGCTGGGCAGGTCCAGCCCCGCCAGCAGCCCGAGCAGCGTCGACTTGCCCGATCCGGACGCCCCCACGATGGCGAGCGTTTCGCCCGGCGTGACGGAAAAGGTCACGTCGTGCAAAATCGTCAGCGAACCGGTCGTGTCGGCAACGGTCTTTCCGAGGGACTCGACAGCGAGAATGGAAGAAGACATGGATATTGGGATCCGAGGCAAATGGCGCCGGCTGCTGCTGGCAACCGGCATGGCACTGACGATATCGGCCGGGGCGCCAGCCCAGGCTGCGGCGCCGGCACTGCTGGTGCTTGGCGACAGCCTCTCCGCCGAGTACGGCATCGCGCGCGGCGCAGGCTGGGTCACGCTGCTGCAGGACCGCCTGCGGCAGGAGCGCTTCGATTATAGCGTTGTCAATGCCAGCATCAGCGGCGAGACCACCATCGGCGGCAAGACGCGGCTGCCGGAGCTGCTGTCGCGGCACCGGCCGGCCATCGTGGTGGTGGAGCTTGGCGCCAACGACGCGCTGCGCGGATTGCCGCTGCAGACCACCGAGGCCAACCTGCGCAACATCGTCAGCACGGCACAGAAGGCCGGCGCGGGCGTGCTGCTGATCGGCATGCGCATCCCGCCCAACTACGGGCAGGACTACACCGAGAAGTTCGTCTCGCTGTATCCGAAGCTGGCCGGCGAATACAAGGTGCGGCTGGTGCCGTTCTTCCTCGACAACGTCATCGCGCGGCAGGACTGGTTCCAGCCCGACCGCATCCACCCGACCGCCGCGGCACAGCCAGCGCTGCTCGATACGGTGTGGCCGCAGCTCAAGCCAATGCTCAAGCGTGGCAAATAGCTAGCGGCAAAAACAAAGCCAACGGTTCTGGGTGCTCCAACGCCATCCGAACTAGCCTAAGCAAGGTGTTCTCCCTCTCCCCTCATGGGGAGAGGGGTGGGGGGAGGGGGGGGCTAGCAAGGAACCACATCAAGCGGGGCCAACGGTT
>NZ_JFJW01000069.1:97661-104772 GCF_000611125.1 Cupriavidus sp. SK-4 | reverse complement strand
CCTCTCCCGCAAGCGGGAGAGGGAGCAAACCAGCAGCTTGCAAAGGACTGCGCCCTTGCGCCAGCTTACTCCGCGCCCTGCGCCTGCGAATTGCCAACCGGCGTCAGCAGCTTCACCTTCGAGCGCGCCTTCAGGCTTTCATAGAATGCCTGCAGGTCGGTCTGGCCGGCGAGCTGCGACAGCTGCTGCGCTTCGGCCTGGCGTTGCGCCGGGTTGGCCTGCGTCGGCTGGCTGACCTTGGTGATACGGTAGACCGCGTAGCCTTCGGCCCCCAGGTCGACACCCACCACCGCGGGCAGCTTGTTCGCATCGGCGCGCAGCACCGCTTCGACCGCCTTCGGCGGCACGCCCTCGGCCTTGGCGCGCGACACGGTCTGCACCGCGCCAAAGCCGTCGGCGCTGTCTGCCTTCTTCAGCGCAGCAAGCCGGGCCTCGCCGTCCTTGCGCGCCAGTTCGGCCGCCTGCTGGGCGATATAGCCCTCGCGCACCTTGGCTTCGACTTCCTCGAACTTGCGCACGGCCGCCGGGCGGTACTCGACGATGCGCGCGGCCACCAGCGTGTTCGGGGCCACCTGGACCGCCTCGGTGTTGCGCTTGTTCTTGATCGCGTCGTCGCTGAACAGCGCCTTGAGCAGCTTGTCGTTGTTGAGCGGGCTCTGCGCGCCCAGCGCCGGGTTCGGCTGGCGCGTGACGTTGTCAGCGGTCTGGATGGTCAGCTTGAACTTGTCGGCGGCGGCCTTGAGGCTGTCGGCCTGCTCATAGACGGTGTTGCCGAAGGCATCGGCCTGCTCGGCAAACTTCTTGTCGGCGAACTGCTTGCGCAGCTCCGCTTCCAGTTCCGGGCGCACGGCTTCCAGCGGCTTGGTCTCGCCGGGCTTGATGCCGGTCAGCTTGATGATGTGGTAGCCGAAGTCGGTTTCCACCAAGTCGCTGACCTGGCCATCCTTGAGCGCGTACATCGCGTCCTCGAACGGCTTGACCAGCGCGCCGCGGCCCATGAAGCCCAGGTCGCCGCCCTTCTCGGCCGAGCCCGGGTCCTGCGAGTTCTTGCGCGCCACGTCGGCGAAGGTGTCTGGGTGCTTGCGCAGGTCCTCCAGCAGCTTGGCGGCCTTGTCCTTCGCGGCCTGGCGCTGGGCGGCCGGCGCATCCTTCGGCGCGCTGATCAGGATATGGCTGGCGCGGCGCTGCTCGTCGATGCGGAAGCGCGCGATATTGCTGTCGTAGTAGGACTTCAGCTCTTCGGGCGTGACCGCCTGCGTCGCGGCCAGGGCCTCGCCCGACAGCAACAGGTACTCGACCTTGGCTTGCTCCGGCACCGAGAAGGCCTGCTGGTGGCTGTCGTAATAGGCCTTCAGCGCGGCCGCATCGGGCTGCACCTTGGCGGTGTAGCCGGCCGGCTTGAACAGCAGCGCCTGCACGTCGCGCTGCTGGTCGCGTACGGCGATCAAGCGATCGAGCAGCGACTTGGGCACGAAGGCCGTCGCGGCGACCGATGCGCCCAGCTGCTGCGTGGCCAGCTCGAAGCGCATGCGGGCATCGAACTGCTCGGGCGTCATGCCCTGCGACTGCAGCAGCTGCAGGTAGGCCTTGTCGTCGACCTTGCCGTCCTTGGTGCGCGGCAGTTGCGCGATCGCCGGCAGGTTGCTGATTTCCTCGAGCAGCTTGGCGTCGGACACGGTCAGGTGCTCACGCGCCACGGCACTGGCCATCACGCGTTGCTGGATCAGCTGATCCAGCACGGCCTTGCGTGCGTCCGGGCCTTCGAACTGGCGCGGGTCATAGCTGGCGCCCAGGATCTGGCGCGCGCGTTCGCTCTGGTCGCGCACGACGTTGTCGATTTCCTGCACGCTGATGGCGCGGCCGTCTACCTTGGCGGCATCGTGCGAGCTGTCCATGAAGCGCGAATAGCTTTCCACGCCGAAGAACACGAACGACGGGAAAACAAGCACCAGCAGCAGCAAGAGCATCAGGCGCCGGTTGTTGCGTACGAAATCAAGCATGCGGATTCGGGTAGTGGATTGGCACGAAAGACAAACTCCACGATTCTATCAGGAGCCGCTGGGCACGCACCCTTTGTGGAGGGTGGGAAACATAGGGAAGCAAATGAAAAACGCCCGCTAATGCGGGCGTTTCCTTAAAACTGGCGGAGTGGACGGGACTCGAACCCGCGACCCCCGGCGTGGCAGGCCGGGATTCTAACCGACTGAACTACCACTCCTGTGTCGGCGCTTGCTGCCGGCGATGCACATGTCCTTGCGATGGAGAGTGGTGGGTGCTGAGGGGTTCGAACCCCCGGCGTACGCCCTGCAAGGGAATCGAATTTCCTTACAAATCATAAGCCTACAACGCCTACCAACCTTCCCTTGCCGACCGTGCCCTGCTGCAAGAGGCCGAACTATAGCTCGTGTTCATCATCTGCGCAATACCCGGATGACTCAACCTTGTACCCCAGCCCCTCCAAAGCCCCGCAATCCCGAACGCCGGCTGATGGGGAGACGGGACGGAAGCGCGGGCATGTTTTTTTCTCCAGTGAGCTGATTGCCCGATCTCGCACGACATTGTGCGCGATTCGCTCCCAACAAGTTGCCCGCCTCGACAGAGGCCTGCGCTTCGCCGCCCCTCATGGCGCCCGCGATGCCGGCGTCTGCCCTTGCACCCGGATGTCATCCCCCTGTCATCCACGCCACACAGAATGGCATCCAGACAGGGTGCAGGCACCCGTCCGCCAGCCGGCTTCTGCGGCAGCGCAGCGACGGAATGTCTTGACGCCCGCTTTTTTCCACCTTCAATGAAAACGTTTTCATCCGGAGCTGCAAGCGTGAATCGCAAAGATCCAGCGGGGGGCAGGCCCGACACAAGCGGCGCCACCCTGATCGACGTGGCGCAAGCCGCGCGGGTGTCGCTCGCCACCGCATCGCGCGTATTCAGCAGCCCGCACCTGGTGCGCGACAGCACGGCGCAGCGCGTGCGCGAGGCGGCGCGCCGGCTCAGCTTTCGCCCCAACCTGCTGGGCAGCAAGCTGCGCGCCCAGCAGACCCGCATGATCGGTGTGATGCTGCCAACGCTGGAAAACGCGGTGTTCGCCGAGTGCTGGCACGGCATCGAGGAAGCGGCGCTGGCGGGCGGCTATTCGCTGATGCTGGTCACCAGCGGCTACGATCCGGCGCGCGAACGCGAGCGTGTGGAATACCTGCTGCGCCATCGCGTGGACGGTATGGTGCTGACCGTGGCCGACGCGGCGTGCAGCACGGTGCTGGATCAACTCGACGGCGAGGGCGTGCCCTATGTGCTGGCGTACAACCAGGCCGGACCGCGCAGCTGGCGTCATTCGGTATCGGTGGACAACCGGCGCAGCGCCTGCGCCGGCGTGGAGGCCCTGATCGCCGCCGGGCATCGCCGCATCGCCGTGGTATCGGGCGCCTTCGTCGCCTCGGACCGCGCGCGCCAGCGCTTTGCCGGCTATCAGGACGCCATGCGCGCGCACGGGCTAATGCCCGCCGCGCCAGTCTGCCTGCCATCGCACACCGCCAGCAATGCCGAACAGATCCGCGCGCTGGTCCGGGCAAACGATGCGCCCACCGCCTTTTTCTGCACCAATGACCTGCTGGCCATCGGCGTGATCTCCGACCTCAGGCGCCTCGGCCTGAGCGTGCCGCGCGACATCTCCGTGCTGGGCTATGACGGTATCGCGCTGGGCAGCGTGGTCGAACCGCCGCTGGCCACCGTCGTGCAACCCAATTCCGAGATCGGCGCCAGCGCCGTCGGCCGGCTGCTTGCCTGGCTGCACGATGACGGACGAGCCTCGGCGGCGCTGCCGCGCGTCACGCTGCTGCCGCACGCACTGCGCGTCAATGGCACCGTGGCCGCTCCGACGTCACCGTAACCGCGTGCGCATGTTGCATCCCCCACCCCTGTCCTCAACCAAGGAGCCTCTCATGCAACCTATTCCTTCCTGGCGCCGCCCGCTGCGCTGGATTGCCCTGGCGCTTAGCGCCGCCGCGTTCAGCCAGGGCGTGGCCGCCCAGACCGCGATCTGCTACAACTGCCCGCCCGAATGGGCCGACTGGGCGGCACAGATCCGCGCCATCAAGGAAAAGACCGGCGTTGCCGTGCCGCTGGACAACAAGAACTCCGGCCAGTCGCTGGCGCAGCTGGTCGCCGAGAAGGCCAGCCCGGTGGCCGACGTGGTGTACTACGGCGTGACCTTCGGCATCCAGGCCAAGAAGGATGGCGTCACCGCCGCCTACAAGCCCGCCCACTGGAACGACATTCCCGACGGCCTGAAAGACCCGCAGGGCAACTGGTTCGCCATCCATTCCGGCACGCTGGGCTTCATGGTCAATGTCGACGCGCTGCGCGGCAAGCCGGTGCCGCAGTCATGGGCCGACCTGCTCAAGCCCGAGTACAAGGGCCTGGTCGGCTATCTCGACCCCGCCAGCGCCTTCGTCGGCTACGTGGGCGCAGTCGCGGTCAACCAGGCCATGGGCGGCACGCTCGACAACTTCGGCCCGGCCTTCAAGTATTTCAAGGACCTGCAGAAAAACCAGCCGATCGTGCCCAAGCAGACCGCTTATGCGCGCGTGCTGTCCGGTGAAATCCCTATCCTGCTCGATTACGACTTCAACGCCTATCGCGCCCGCTACAAGGACCACGCCAACGTTGCCTTCGTAATCCCCAGGGAGGGCTCGGTGGTGGTTCCCTACGTGATGAGCCTGGTCAACAAGGCGCCGCATGTGGCCGAAGGCCGCAAGGTGCTCGACTTCGTGCTGTCCGACGCCGGCCAGGCGCTGTGGGCCAACGCCTACCTGCGCCCGGTGCGCGCCGGCGTGGTGCCTAAGGAAGTACAGGCGCGTTTCCTGCCGGCCACCGAATACGCACGGGCCAAGGCGGTGGACTTCGGCAAGATGGCCGACGTGCAAAAGGCGTTCAGCGAGCAGTATCTGAAGGAGGTGCGCTGACAGGTGCGCTGACGACTGGCGATGATGTCACCCGCCTGATGGCTGTCTCCCCGCAAAGGGGGAGACAACCGGGCGGCTCACCCAAGCCATCGCCCACCACCCCACCACCCCGTCGCTGCCATGACAAACCGATCCCCCTCCCTCTTCCTGTTCGCCTTGCCGGCACTGGTGGTCTTCCTGGCCTTCTTCTGCCTGCCGATGGCGCGGCTCCTGGCGGTCAGCATCAACGGCGAGCAAGGCGCAGGCGTGTACTGGACCGTGGTCTCCAGTCCGCGCTACCTGCACAGCCTGGTGGTCACCGTGCTGCTGTCGGCCGCGGTGACACTGGCCACGCTGGTGATTGCCGGCATTGCCGGCACCTTCCTGCAGCGCAACGCGGTGCCTGGCAAGTCCGTGCTGGTGGCCATGCTGACCTTTCCGCTGGCGTTTCCCGGCGTGGTGATCGGCTTCATGGTCATCATGCTCGGCGGCCGCAACGGCCTGCTGGCCATGGTTGGCGACAAAATCGCCGGCGAGCGCTGGACCTTTGCCTACGGCCTGGCGGGGCTGTTCGTCGGCTACCTGTACTTCTCGATCCCGCGCGTGATCCTGACCGTGATGGCGGCCGTGGAGCAGCTGGACGCCTCGCTGGAAGAAGCTGCCCGCTCGCTGGGCGCCAGTCCCTGGCACGTGGTGCGCGACGTGATGCTGCCCGCGTTGATGCCGGCCATGATCTCCAGCGGCGCGATCTGCTTTGCCACCAGCATGGGCGCGTTCGGTACCGCCTTCACGCTGGCGACGCAACTCGACGTGCTGCCGCTCACCATCTACAACGAGTTCACCAACTACGCCAACTTCGGCATGGCCGCTGCGCTGTCCATCCTGCTGGGCACCGTCACCTGGGCCTTGCTGGCGGTCGCGCGCTGGTTCTCCGGCGACGCCGTGGCCGCGACCGCCTAGGAGCCAACCCATGCCCCCAACCCATCGCCGCCCCGGCTACTGGCTGCAACTGGCGCTTACACTGGCAGTCTGCGCCTTCATGACCGTGCCGGTCGTGCTCTCCGTGCTGGCTGGCCTGACCAACAATATCTTTATCGGCCTGGAAAGCGGCCTGACCACGCGCTGGCTCGCGGAAGTCTGGTCGCTCTATCGCAATACTATCTTCCTGTCGCTGCTGATCGCGCTGGCCTGCCTTGCCTGCACACTGGTGCTGGGCGTGCCGGCCGCGTACTGCATGGCGCTACGGCGCAACCGCGTCACCCGGCTGATCGAGGAACTGCTGATGCTGCCGGTGGCCGTTCCGGGCCTGGCGACCGCGCTTGGCCTGATCCTGCTCTACGGCACCTGGCAGGCCCTGCGCACGAGCTGGGTGTTTATCCTGATCGGCCACGTGCTGTTCACCCTGCCCTTCATGGTGCGTTCGGTGCTGGCCATCCTTTCCGCCATCGATATCCGCACGCTGGAGGACGCGGCGGCCAGCCTTGGCGCGAGCCGCCTGCAGCGCTTCTTTACCGTGGTGCTGCCCAATTGCCGCCAGGGCATCCTGGCCGGCGCGCTCATGGTGGTCACGCTGTCTGTGGGCGAATTCAACCTCACCTGGATGCTGCACACGCCCACCACGCAGACGTTGCCTGTGGGCCTGGCCGACAGCTATGCCTCGATGCGGCTGGAGATCGGCTCGGCCTACACCATCGTCTTCTTCGTCATGATCATTCCGCTGCTGGTGCTGATGCAGGCGCTCAGCGCGCTGGGTGCGCGTTCCCGCAAGTACGTTCCCGAAGCGGCGCACGTCCCCGCCGTTGCCGCCACATCGGCCAACCCTCATACCGAGACCCGTCATGCATGAACCCACCACCATCAGGCTGCGCGATTGCGGCAAGACGTTTGCCGACGGCACGCTGGCGCTGCAGCCGCTGGATCTCGACATCGGCGCCGCGGAAACGGTGGTGCTGCTGGGCCCGTCCGGCTGCGGCAAGACCACCACGCTGCGCATCATCGCCGGGCTGGAGTATCCCGATGCGGGCGGCGAAGTCTGGTTCGGCGATACCTGCGTGACCGCGCTGCCGATCGAGCAGCGCGGCGTGGGCATGGTGTTCCAGAGCTACGCGCTGTTCCCCAATATGACCGTCTCCGAGAACATCGGCTACGGGCTGCGCGTGCGGCGCGTGGACGCC
>NZ_JFJW01000069.1:72893-97655 GCF_000611125.1 Cupriavidus sp. SK-4 | reverse complement strand
TGGACGCCGCCACGCGCCGCCGGCGGGTCGACGACATGCTCGCGATGATGCATCTCCAACCCTTCGCCGACCGCCGCGTGGACCAGCTCTCGGGCGGCCAGCGCCAGCGCGTGGCGCTCGCACGCGCCATTGCCGTGCAGCCGCGTGTGCTACTGCTGGACGAGCCGCTGACCGCGCTCGACGCCAAGCTGCGCGACGCCCTGCGCGCCGACATCAACCAGTTGCTGCGCAGCCTGGGTATCACCGCCGTCTATGTCACGCATGACCAGGCCGAGGCCATGGCGCTGGGCGACCGCATCATCGTAATGGACAAGGGCCGCATCGCGCAGACGGGCACGCCGCAGGATATCTACCGCGCGCCGGCCAATGCCTTCGTGGCGGATTTCATCGGCACCATGAACCGCCTGCCCGCCGCTGCCGAGAACGGCGCCTGGCGCGTGCCTGGCGGCGTCGTGCCCCGGACGCACGAATCCGCGCCGGCGCAGCGCGCCGACCTGATGTTCCGCCCCGAAGACGTGGCGCTGGTGCACGCGGACAACGCCCATCTGCACGGTAACGTAGTCACGGCCCTGTTCCTGGGCAACTGCACGCGCCTGCTGGTGGAAGTCGGCGCCGCCGCGCCGCTCATCGTCGACACCACGCGCCGCGACAACTGGCACGCCGGAGACCGCGTCGGCCTGTGCATAGACACCGGCCACCTCATCACACTTCCCGAAGCCCTGACAGCATGAACACCGCCCCCTACCTGGTCGCTCACATCACCGACCTCCACATCAAGGCCGGCGGCAAGCTGTCGTACCGGCTGGTTGACACCGCCGGTGCACTGCACCGCTGCATCGACACCCTGCTGGCAGCCCCGCAACAGCCCGACACTGTGATCGTCACCGGCGACCTGGTCGACTTCGGCGCCGAAAGCGAATACCAGTTCCTGCGCGAGATCCTGCAGCGGCTACCCATGCCCGTGCGGCTGCTGCCGGGGAACCACGACAGCCGTGGCGCGCTACGCCGCGTCTTTGCCGATCACGACTACCTGTTCGCCACCGGCAGCGGCGAAGACCCGGTGCACTACAGCATCGACGCGGGCCCGCTGCGGCTGGTAGCCTTCGACTGCACCGTCCCGGGCCAGCCCGGCGGGAGCGTCAATCCCGCCGGGCTGCCGTGGCTGGAAGCCGCACTGTCTGCCGACCCGGCCCGCCCCACCCTGCTGTTGCTGCACCATCCGCCGTTCTTTACCGGCATCGGCCACATGGACGAGCAGGGCCTGGCCAACGCCGACGCGCTCGAAGCCATCGTGCGCCGCCACCCGCAAGTGGAACGCGTGCTGTGCGGCCATCTGCATCGGCACATCACGCGCCGATTCGGTGGCACGGTCGCGATCACCGCGCCTGGGCCGGCGCACCAGGTGGCGCTGGACCTGGACCCGCAGGCGCCCTCGCGCTTTCGCATGGAGCCGCCGGGCTACCTGCTGCACTGGTGGCATCCGGCGCATGGACTCGTGACGCATGCGGCAGCGATCGGGGACTATGGGGCGGCGCATCCGTTCTTTGATGCGCAGGGCAAGCTGATCGACTAGCGGTGACGCTCTGGCAAGTTGTTCGTAAGCGCCAGGTGATGGCCTTGCAAAGGTACACGAATGGCGAAGCCACGCCGCGCAATCGGCGTAGTCGGGAGGCAGCGGTAACGAAGCGATTACAGGAGAGGCGGAGAAGACGCAATAGGGGCGGTATAGAGCACCCGTCGGGGCCGCTACGAAATCATCAAGAAACTTACGCCGCTTACGCAACTTGCTATCAGAATGCCGACCGGCAGAATCGAACCGTTTATGCGTTTTCTGCATAATCATGCGCTGCGCTGCGGCACTCCATGAAATCTTGGCATCGAACGTGCTGCGGGCAGGGCCGATTCCTTAGACTTCGGCCACAGTGCTGCAACCAATTTACGCGAGGAGCGTAACCATGACTGCCGGACTCTTCAGAACCGAACATGACCTCCTGGGTGATCGTGAAGTCCCTGTCCAGGCCTACTATGGCGTGCATACGTTGCGCGCCGTCGAGAATTTCCCTATCACAGGCACCCCGATCTCCATCTACCCAGAACTGATCAAGGCGCTGGCTGCGATCAAGCAGGCCGCGGCGCAGGCCAATCATGAGCTGGGCCTGCTCGACAAGGCGCGCTGCGACGCAATCGTCGACGCCTGCCAGGAGTTGATTGCCGGGAAGCTGCACGACCAGTTCGTCGTCGATGTCATTCAGGGCGGCGCCGGCACCTCGACCAACATGAACGCCAATGAGGTGATCGCCAACCGCGCGCTCGAACTGCTCGGCCATCAGAAGGGCGAGTACCAGCACCTGCACCCGAACGAGCACGTCAACATCGGCCAGAGCACCAACGATGTCTACCCGAGCGCGCTGAAGGTCGCTACGTGGTTCGGTATCGCCGGTCTCGTGGATGCCATGGCGGTGCTGCGACGGGCCTTCGAGGCGAAGGCCGACGAGTTCGCTCACATTATCAAGATGGGCCGCACTCAGCTGCAGGACGCCGTGCCGATGACGCTCGGCCAGGAATTCAGCACCTACGCCGTGATGCTCGGAGAAGACGAGGCGCGCCTGCGCGAAGCCGCGATGCTGATCTGCGAGATCAACCTTGGGGCCACCGCGATCGGCACCGGCATCACCGCGCATCCATCGTATGCGCCCGTGGTGCTGCGGCGCCTGCGCGAGATCACCGGCATCCCGCTGGAGACCGCACCCAATCTGATCGAAGCCACGCAGGACTGCGGCTCGTTCGTGCAGCTCTCCGGCGTGTTGAAGCGCGTTGCCGTGAAGTTATCGAAGACCTGTAACGACCTGAGGCTGTTGTCCAGCGGCCCGCGCGCTGGCCTGAGCGAGATCAACCTGCCGCCGATGCAGGCCGGCTCCAGCATCATGCCCGGCAAGGTGAATCCGGTGATCCCTGAAGTCGTGAATCAGATCGCCTTCGAAGTCATCGGCAATGACATCACCGTCAGCTTTGCGGCCGAGGCCGGCCAGCTCCAGCTCAATGCGTTCGAGCCGATCATCGCGCACAGTCTGTTCAAGAGCGTCAGCCATCTGCGCAACGGCTGCCTGACGCTCGCCGAGCGCTGCGTCAAAGGCATCACCGCGAATGCCGACCGGCTGCGCGCCACGGTCGAGAACTCGATCGGCGTCGTGACGGCGCTCAACCCCTACATCGGCTATGCGAACGCGACCGCCGTTGCGCAGGAAGCGCACGCCACCGGCGGCAGCGTCTATGAAATCGTCTTGCGCAAGGGCTTGCTGTCGAAAGAGGAACTCGACCGCATCCTGCGCCCCGAGACGCTGACCCAGCCGGTGCCGCTGGACTTGCATGGGAAGTCGTTTGTCCGATGACAACCCGCGCCCGCTTCAATGGGAAGACTGGCCCGCCGGTCCTGCTCCAGGATACAAGTCCCGCCGCCCTGCGATCCCGTGCAACAAGCCTGCGCAGCGAGTGGTCAACTTCCAGCCGCGCGATCTTGCCCGTGGCAGGTATCCCGGTGCAACAACATTTCCGTCCCCGACGGGGTAGCACCGCGGGACGCCCTATGCCGTCCTGGCCCGTTGTGAAAGCAGCTTCAGCAGCCGTGCTTCGTCGGCACGCAGGCGGCTGACGATGGCGACGCGCGCGCAGTCGTGCAATCCGTCGTCGATGAAGGCCTCGATCACCGCCGGATGGACATAGCATTTGCGGCACACCGCCACGGTGTTGCGCAGGTGCTGGGCCACTGACTTGATGACCTCGGCCACGCACTTCCTGCGCGCTGCTTCTCCGTCCGCCCCGGCCGCGCGCAGCAGCGCGAGCGCATGCACGCTGCCCGCCCAGGTGCGGAAATCCTTGGCAGTGAAGTCGCCGCCGGTCGCCTGCTGCAGGTAGGCGTTGACGTCGGCGGATCCGACCTCGCGGATCTCGCCGTCGCTGTCGCGATACTTGAACAGGCACTGGCCTGGGAGGTCGGCACAATTGCGCACGATGCGGGCCAGACGCGGATCGTTGACCGATACGTCGTGGGTAATGCCGCTCTTGCCAGTGAACTGGAAACGCAGCCGGCTGCCGCGCACGGTGACATGGCGGCGGCGCAGCGTGGTGAGGCCGTAGGTGCGGTTCTGCCTCGCATATTGCGGACTGCCCACGCGCACAAGCGTGGCGTCGAGCAGTTGCACCACCGCCGCAACCACTTTTTCGCGCGGCATGCCGTTGCGGCGCAGGTCGCGCGCGACGCGCGCCCGCAAGCGGGGCAGTACGCTGCCGAAGGCCGGCAACCGCGCGTATTTGTCCGAATCGCGCAGCGCGCTCCACTCAGGGTGGTAGACATACTGCTTGCGGCCGCGCGCATCGCGCCCGGTCGCCTGCAGGTGCCCCGCAGGGTTCGCACAGATCCACACTTCCTCGTAGGCAGGAGGGATCGCCAGCGCAGCGATGCGTGCCAGCGTGGCGGCATCGTCCACGCGCTTGCCATTGGCGTCGATGTAGGCAAAGCCGCCGCCCTGACGGCGGCGCCCGATGCCCGGCATACTGTCATCGACATAACGCAACCCGGCCTCGCGCAATACCGTACGCAACGCTTTGTCGGCACCATTAGTGGGGAGGGCACTATCCAAGGCTGGGTCTCTTTTTGGGGCTGCCAGCGCGCCGTCCCGGCCTTCCGGCGATTTATGCGCGCGGGCCGCAGTGGTCTTGCCCGCGCTGCGCCTGTTCGTGGTAATGGCAGATGCGAGCCAGCGCCCAGTCGGCAGCGGCTTCGCGCACGGCGTTACGCGTCCCCGGAAAGCGCCGTGTTTCCGTGAACGCGGCAATACCCCCGGGGCTCCGCAGCACGTCGCGCGCCGCATGGCCGTGGCGGCGGAACACCCAGGCAAAGCACTGCGTACCCGCCGGGATATCGCCATCGCCGCCGTCATCGGCGACGCCGGTGTTGGCGATCGCGAGGTCGGCCCTGGTCATCTCCATGGCGCCCAGCGCCATCGCCAGCGAGACCGCCTCGCTGGTCAGTCCGTGACGCCTGATGGTCTCAGGCGGCACGTGCAGCAACTGTTCCTTGGCCGTGGGCGAATACGCCACGATGGCGCAGTGCAAGACATCGCCGCAACCCGGCACCTCGGCGATGCGCGAGGCGATCAGCCCCGCGGTACAGGATTCCGCCGTGACCACATGCAAATGGTGGCGCAGCAAATAACGCGCAATGCTGCCGTTGTCGCTGCCGTTTTCCCCAGGCGTCATCGCTGCGCCCCCGACGCCTGCACAGGCACTCCGTTGCTGCGCGAGACAGCATGCGTGGCCGGTGCAGCGGAGTGGCCGTCGCCGCCGCGCCCCTTCACGAACGTCACCTTGCCGTCGCGCTCCAGCACCACCCGGGTAAGGTCGTCGAAGCTGTCGGTCTGAAGTGTCGCACGCAGGTTGGCCTTGAGGTCTTCCTCGGTCAGCATTGCGTGGCTCACGCGCTCCCGGTCCAGTTCCCCGTCGCGCAGCAGGTCCAGCGCGTGGCCGCCAGTGGCGCGGTCGAATGCCGGAGAATGGGTCGACAGCCAGCCCACCACTCGGTGCAGAAGCACCAATGCCAGCGCGGCGGAAAACGCCACCGCGAACGAAGTGGCCCCGACCACGGCGCGCGACAACACCGCGCCCAGCAGCAATATGATGCACAGGTCGAACGATGTCTTTTGCGCGAAGGCCCGCCTGCCGGCCAACCGCAGCATCGCCCAAGTGCCGACGAAGATGATGATGGCACGCACGGCGCCTTGCCACCACGCCAGGTTGTCACCTTCGCCAACGAGCTTGCGCATCGCATCGACGATCACTTCCACGCTGTCCATGTCGGCGTCCGCAGTCGATTTTCTGACTGGTTCAGCAAGTTCCGCGCCAGGCTCACGACACTGGGCCGTGCTGCTGTGCACGTCCCATATGCGCTCATTCGCGCGGGAATGCGGGGAAATCGTACGTGCAGTGCCGGGCCAGGCCTGAAAAAACTGCGCAGAGCGCGCGCAACATCGGGAGCGAATGGCGCTATCCGTGGGACGCCGGAAAGCACCGGGCGGGAGCGCCATGCCGAGCAACGGCGGAACAGCAAGTTAGCGCGCGGCTCGGCCGGAGGGAGATGAAAATACCAACAAGAAAGGACTTAGATCGCTCTAAGCCCTTGATTTTGTTAGTCAAGCGTGGTGGGTGACGGGCTCTTCTGCTATCTCAACTCACTTGTCAGTGAATGGCCAGACTTCGTAGAGGCTGGTTGTACGTAATCAAAAAGGCGTGCCTTCGTGACTTAGAGGCTTGACCCTCCAACCGTGGCAAGGACCAAACTGCAGAGCCTCCCAACAAGAAAGGAGTTTTCCATGCAGTTCCACCTCGATGACATGACCTGCGGCGGCTGCGCCCGCACGGTGACGAAGGCGATCCAGATGATCGATCCCACGGCCAGCATCGTCACGAATCCGCCGACCCGTCTTGTGCAGGTGCAAACCTCGGCATCCGAGGAGCAGATCGTCACGGCCCTGCGCGAGGCCGGCTTCCCGCCCCGCGCACAGTAATGCATCCTTGCAGCCTGCCGGAGGCGCTTCGGTAGGCTACCTGTCAAGGAGGCGCCCCGATCCATGGGTGTGGGCCGCGCCTTCTCACGCCCAGTGTCAGGCAAGCATCGCCCACCCCCATAGGGCGATGGCCACTATCAGCAGATTCTTCGCCAGCGATGTGAAGTCCGAGAGAATCCTGCACACCGTTGCTTGAGCCGACTCCCCTCAAAAGCAGATGCCCGCCCCTTGATGCTGTCGATAGCACCAGTAGAGGCGAGCATGCTTGCACCTGCAACCACCAGAGGGGGCCACAGACACGTCAGCGGACGAAGCGCGGCTCAGTGGTTTTCCTTGGCGTGATTGATCGTGTACTTGGGGATCTCGATCGTCAGGTCTTCACCTGCCACGATGGCCTGGCAACTCAGGCGCGACTGCGCCTCCAGTCCCCAAGCTCGGTCCAGCAAATCTCCCTCGCACTCTTCAATCTCGTTGAGGGAATCAAAGCCCTTGCGCACGATGCAGTGGCAGGTCGTGCATGCGCGACTTTGATCGCAAGCGTGTTCGATCTCGATGCCATGGTCGAGCAGCGCCTCGCAAATCGACGTGCCCGCTGACACGTTCAAGACGGCGCCCTCAGGCGCCAGATCTGCATGAGGCAGGACTGTTAGTTTGGGCATTTCGTCCCCTCGCCGCTCAGTGTGTGCAAGTGCATGACTCAACTGCGATAGCCGCTTTACCGCGCGCACGGCGAGCCACCGCGCCGGTGCGCGCCTCAGGTTCTGCACAACCGTCATCCGGCTGCTGCAGCTCGTCCAGGATCGGGCAGTCAGGGCGGTGATCGCCCGCGCAGGAGCTGATGAGTGCCGTCAGCGTCTCAGCCATCTTCCGTATGTTCTCCATTCGCCGATCCAGTTCGGCAATCTGTTGCTCGGCCAGCCGCTTGACGTCCGCGCTGTGACGCGATTGGTCATTCCAGAGCCCCAGCAGACCGCCAATCTCGGCCACCGAAAACCCGAGGTCGCGGGCACGGCGAATAAAGTGCAGCCGATGGATGTCAGTTGGGGTATAGGCACGGTAGCCCGAGTCGGTCCGGTCCGCCGGGGGAATCAAGCCAATCTGCTCGTAGTAGCGGATCATCTTGGCCGACACGCGGGATGCCTTGGATGCTTCACCGATATTCATGGTCGTCGTCCTTGCTCAATGAGATGTATTGGATACCGTTGCCAGCGGCGGCTGGAAGCGGCGCAGGCGCAGCGCGTTACCGAGCACGACCACACTGGACAGAGCCATCGCGCCGGCCGCGAAGATGGGCGACAGCAGCAGCCCGTAGGCGGGGTACAGCACGCCTGCGGCCACTGGAATCAGCGCCGTGTTGTAGCCAAAGGCCCAGAACAGGTTCTGACGAATATTGCCGATGGTGGCCTTGGACAGCGCGATGGCATTGGGCACACCTTGCAGATTGCCGGACATCAGCACCACGTCGGCAGATTCCACCGCCACATCGGTGCCCGTGCCGATTGCCAGGCCCACATCGGCCTCGGCCAGCGCCGGTGCATCATTGATGCCGTCACCCACGAAGGCGATCTGGCCGTGGGCTGCCTTCAGCCGGCGCACCGCCTCCACCTTGCCCTCGGGCAGAACCTCGGCCACGACTTCGTCGATGCCCAATTGCCTGGCGATGGCCTGCGCGGTGCGCGCGTTGTCGCCCGTGATCATCGCCACCTTCAGACCCAACTGGTGCAGCGCGGCGATGGCGGCGGGCGTGCTGGGCTTGATAGGATCGGCGACGGCGATGATGGCAGCCAATCGGCCGTCAATGGCGGCATACAGTGGCGACTTGCCCTCGTCACCCAGGCGTTCAGCCGTGCGGGCGAAGCCGCCGAGGTCCAGGCCCAGCTCACGCATGTAGCGGTCAGCACCGACCTCCACGCGGGCGCCATCCACGGTAGCGCGCACGCCCATGCCGGTGACCGACTCGAAATCGGTCATCACTGGCAGCGCAATACCACCCTCCTCTGCGGCCTCGACGATGGCGCGGGCAATCGGGTGCTCCGAACGCGACTCCACGGCCGCAACCCACTGGAGCACCTGGCTGCGGTCGAATCCGGCGGCAATCTCCAGGTCGGTCAGTACCGGGCGGCCCTCGGTCAGCGTACCGGTCTTGTCCACGGCCACCACCTGGGCATCCTTGAGCAACTGCAGCGCCTCGCCCTTGCGGAACAGCACGCCCATTTCGGCGCCCCGGCCGGTGCCGACCATGATGGAGGTCGGCGTGGCCAGGCCCATCGCGCAGGGGCAGGCGATGATGAGCACGGCCACCGCGTTGACCAGTGCAAAGGTCAGTGCGGGCGACGGCCCCAGGATCAGCCAGACCAGAAAGGTCAACAAAGCAGCCAGCATGACCGCCGGCACGAACCATAACGTCACCTTGTCCACCACGGCCTGGATCGGCAGCTTGGAGCCTTGGGCCTGTTCGACCAGCCGGATGATCTGCGCGAGCATGGTCTGAGCGCCCACGGCCGTGGCGCGCAGCGTCAGGGCACCCTTCTGATTGACCGTGCCGCCCACCACGGCGCTGCCGGTCGTCTTCTCGACGGGAATTGGCTCGCCGGTAATCATCGACTCGTCAACAAAGCTGCGGCCATCGGTCACTTCGGCATCGACCGGCACCCGCTCGCCAGGACGCACTTCCACGATGTCGCCCAGGGCCACCTCGCTGATCGGAATGTCCACGATGCGGCCATCGCGCGAGACGTGCGCAACCTTGGCCTGCAAGCCGGCCAGGCGCTTGATGGCCTCGGAGGTGCGCCCCTTGGCGCGTGCCTCAAGGAAGCGCCCCAGGAGAATCAGCGCCACGATGACGGCTGCCGCTTCGTAATAGACATTCACCGTTCCGGCCGGGAGCAGGTCTGGAGCAAAGGTTGCAACCACCGAATAGCCGAATGCCGCCGCCGTGCCGACAGCCACCAGAGAATTCATGTCCGGCGCCAGGCGCACCAGCGCCGGAAAGCCCTTGAGGTAGAAGCGCCGGCCCGGAATGGCCAGGACCAGCGCCGTCAGCACGAACTGCAGATACCAGCTCTGCTGCATGCCGATGGTGGTCATGACCCACTCGTGCATGCCGGGAATCAGGTGCGAGCCCATTTCGAGCACGAATACCGGCAGCGCCAGTATGGCGGCCAACGTCAGGTCGCGCTGGAGTCCGGCCCGCTCGGCGTCCTTCTTTTCCGTAACCTCATCGTCAGTTTGCGCTGCGATATCGACTGGACGGGCCTCGTAGCCCACCTTCTCGACCGCGGCCACCAATGCCTCCACGGCAGCCACACCGCGCACGGTGGCACGCTCGGTCGCCAGATTCACAGCCGCTTCCGAGACGCCTGGCACTGCCCTGAGCGCCCGCTCGACCCGACCGACGCACGAGGCACAGGTCATGCCCTCGACCGCCAACTCGACGGTACTGGCAGGCACGTCGTAGCCCACCTTCTCCACCGCCTGGACCAGCGCCATGCGCTGGACAGGCCCCGCCAGGCGGATGTCCGCTCGTTCGGTGGCGAGATTGACCGATACGCTTCCCACACCTTCGACCCTGGCAAGGGCAGCCTCGACGCGGCCAACGCAACTTGCGCAAGTCATGCCTTCGATGGGCAGACTGATCGCCGTCGCTGTTGCGCGAGCACCGCTTGTGCTTGGCATGTTCATGGTTTGCTTCCCATAGTTGAAACTCGATAGAAACGCAGCTTGATCCTTGCCATTGTGTGAAGGTCAAGCGCTTCTTTTACTTTTTTGCACCGCATTGGACTGGTCAGCAACGTACTCCAGCGCGTGTCCCTTGCACGTACCCGGCCTCTGAGGGCGTGTCATCAACGTTGGGGTTCCCCCCCAGCACATGCGCTGTGCGGCCATCTGTGGCAGACATGCCCACTGAATCGCAAAAAGGGAGCAGCTCGGAGGTGTTTTCTTCCGAGGACGGCTTGACCTTGCCGTCGTTGTAACCCCTAGCCTCCCGAAAAACCTCTGCAGAGCCGCTTCGGAAGGGCCGAAGTCCTGTGGCAGAGAAAGGGGTACTTCCATGCGTAGAAAACTCAGAATCGTTGTGGTGGCGGGCGTCATCGCCGCTGTCGGCGGGATAGCGTTTGCCTCCCGCGATGCATCCAAAGACGAAGGCAAGGCCACCCCGCCGGCAGGCTCGCCGATGGCGCCGCAAGTCCCCGTGGCCAAAGTCATCACGCGCATGATCGCGCCATCGACCGAATTCACCGGCTTCCTGGCCGCCCCGAAAACCGTCGAACTGCGCTCGCGCGTGGGCGGGGCTGTTGATGCGGTCAGCGTCCCCGAGGGCAGTCTTGTGCGCAAGGGGCAACTGCTGTTCCAGATCGACCCGCGCCCGTTCCAGGTCGCAATGGACACTGCCGCAGCGCAACTGCGTCAGGCCGAGGTGCTGGCCAGCCAGGCCCAGGCAGATCTCGACCGCGCCGAGCGGCTGGTGTCCACCGGAGCAGTTTCGCGCAAGACCTATGATGATGCTGTCTCCGCGCGCAGCGCACGCCAAGCCCAGGTACAGGCGGCCAAGGCTGCTGTCGCTGCGGTACGGCTCGACCTGTCCTACGCGCGCATCACGGCACCGATCTCCGGGCGCGTTGACCGAGTGCTGGTGACCGAAGGCAATCTGGTCAGCGGCGGCGCAGCAGGCGCTGCCACGCTGCTGACCACGATCGTCTCGATCGACCCCGTGCATGTTTATTTCGACATTGACGAGGCCACCTACCTCAATGTCGTGAGACGGTTCCGACCTGACTCGGGCGCTGGCAAGTCGTCGCTGCCTGTCGAGGTTGGGCTGACCACGGACAAGGGCTTCCCCTACAAGGGCGTGCTCGACTTCGTGGGTAACAAGATCGACCACAGCACTGGCACGATCCGCGCACGCGCCGTCGTGCCTAACCCCGACGGCCAATTGGCTCCCGGCCTGTTCGCCCGAGCCAGGCTCTCCACCGGCGCTGCATATCCGGCCAGCCTCATTGATGATCAAGCCGTGGGCACCGACCAGGGGCACAACTATGTGCTGGTCGTGGGTTCAGACAACCAGGCCCAATACCGCCCGATCGAGCTAGGCCCAGTCGTGGATGGGCTGCGCGTCGTCAATGGCGGCCTGCAGGCCGGCGAGAAGATCATCATCAAGGGTCTGGTACGTCCCGGCATGACCGTCGCGCCCCGCATAGTGCCGATGCGGCAGATGGCAACACCGGCTGCAGGTGATTCCAGCGTACCCAAGGCCCAGGCTCCAGCGAGTGCCAGGACTGAAGGTGGCGCCGGCTCGGCGGAGGCCCGCAAATGAATTTTCGTCGTTTCTTCATCAATCGGCCGATCTTCGCCGTCGTCCTGTCGGTGCTGATGCTGATCGCCGGCGCCATCGCCTTTCTCCAGCTGCCGCTCAGCGAGTACCCGTCGGTCACCCCGCCCACGGTGCAAGTCACTGCGAGCTATCCGGGCGCCAACCCCCAGGTGATCGCCGACACCGTTGCTTCTCCTCTGGAACAGGTGGTCAACGGTGTGGAGGGGATGCTCTACATGGGTTCCCAGATGTCCACTGATGGCCGAATGGTGCTCACCATTGCGTTCAAGCACGGAACCGACCCTGACATGGCGCAGATCCAGGTTCAGAACCGGGTCTCGCGCGCACTGCCACGGCTTCCACAGGAGGTGCAGCGTATCGGAGTTGTCACGCAGAAAACCTCTCCCGACGTGCTGATGGTCGTACACCTCGTCTCGCCGGGCAAACGTTACGACCCGCTCCATCTTTCGAACTTCGCTATCCTGCAAGTGCGTGATGAACTTGCGCGCCTGCCGGGTGTTGGTGACGTCATGGTCTGGGGTGCCGGGGAATACTCCATGCGGATCTGGATTGACCCGGCCAAGGCTGCAGCGCGTGGGCTTGCAGCGAACGACGTCGTCGCTGCCATCCGGGAGCAGAACGTGCAAGTCGCCGCCGGATCGGTGGGGCAACAACCAGACGCATCCTCTTCGTTCCAAGTGACCGTCAACACCCTCGGACGCTTGACAAGCGAGGATCAGTTCGGTGACATCGTCGTGAAGATTGGCTCCGATGGCCAGGTGACTCGTCTACGCGATGTTGCCCGCATCACGCTTGGCGCCGATTCTTCTTCCCTGCGCAGTTTGCTCAATGGCGAACCGGCTCTTGCGATGCAGATCATCCAGAGCCCGGGTGCCAACGCACTCGATGTCTCCAATGCGGTTCGCGCCAAGATGGAAGAAGTGCAAAAGAGCTTCCCGCAAGATATCGAATATCGGATTGCTTACGACCCGACCGTATTCGTTCGTGCCTCGCTCCAGTCCGTTGCCATGACGCTACTGGAGGCCATCCTCCTGGTGGTCATTGTCGTGGTGCTGTTCTTGCAAACGTGGCGCGCTTCCATCATTCCACTGGTCGCAGTGCCGATCTCGCTGATTGGCACCTTCACGCTGATGCACATGTTCGGCTTTGCGCTGAATACGCTGTCGCTATTCGGTCTCGTGCTGTCGATCGGTATCGTGGTGGACGATGCCATCGTCGTGGTCGAGAACGTGGAGCGCCATCTCGCCTTGGGTGAATCACCCAAGGATGCAGCACGCAAGGCCATGGATGAGGTCACCGGCCCGATCCTGGCCATCACGTCCGTGCTGGCGGCGGTCTTTATTCCCTCGGCGTTCCTGTCGGGGCTGCAGGGCGAATTCTATCGCCAGTTCGCCCTAACCATCGCGATCTCGACCATCCTTTCGGCCATCAACTCGCTGACCTTGTCGCCCGCGCTGGCGGCTGTTCTGCTCAAGCCGCACCACGGTGCGGCAAAGCCCGACAGGCTGACGCGCATCATCGATGGTGTGTTCGGTGGGTTATTCCGCCGTTTCAACCGCTGCTTCGACAGCGCCTCAAGCGCTTATGTAGGGACGGTGCGCCGTGCGGTACGCGGCAGCACCATCGTGCTGCTGCTATATGTGGGTTTCCTAGGCTTGACCTGGCTGGGCTTCCATCAGGTGCCGAACGGCTTTGTGCCGGCACAGGATAAGTACTACCTCGTCGGCATCGCCCAGCTCCCGACCGGCGCGTCCCTCGACCGCACGGAAGCCGTCGTCAAGGAAATGTCCAAGATCGCGCTGGCTGAGCCTGGCGTCGAGAGCGTGGTTGCCTTCCCCGGCCTGTCCGTCAATGGTCCGGTGAATGTGCCGAACTCCGCGCTGATGTTCGCCATGCTCAAGCCGTTCGACGAGCGCAAGGACCCGTCCCTGTCGGCCGGCGCCATCGCGGGCAAGTTGATGGGAAAGTTCAGCCAGATTCCAGATGGCTTCGTGGGCATCTTCCCACCGCCGCCGGTGCCGGGCCTGGGCTCGATGGGCGGTTTCAAGTTGCAGATCGAGGATCGGGCTGGGCTGGGTTTCGAGGCGCTCGCGCAGGCGCAGGGCCAGATCATGGCCAAGGCCATGCAGGCTCCCGAACTGGCAAACATGCTGGCGAGCTTCCAGACCAATGCTCCGCAATTGCAGGTTGACATCGACAGGGTGAAAGTCAAGTCCCAGGGCGTTTCGCTGACCGATGTATTCGACGCCCTGCAGGTCAACCTGGGCTCGCTCTATGTCAATGACTTCAACCGATTCGGCCGCACCTACCGGGTCATCGCCCAGGCCGATGCGCCGTTCCGCATGCAGGCGGAAGACATTGGCTTGCTCAAGGTGCGTAATGCGGCGGGCGAGATGATTCCGCTGAGCGCGATTGCAACGATCGCACGCAGTTCTGGTCCGGATCGGGTGATGCACTACAACGGCTTCCCCTCGGCTGATATCAGCGGCGGTCCGGCACCGGGCTACTCCTCGGGCCAAGCCACTGATGCGATCGAGAAGATTGTTCGTGAGACGCTGCCGGACGGCATGGTGTACGAGTGGACGGACCTGACCTATCAGGAGAAGCAGGCTGGCAACACGGCGCTGTTCATCTTTCCGCTGTCGGTTCTGTTGGCCTTCCTGATTCTGGCAGCCCAGTACAACAGTTGGTCGCTACCGTTCGCGGTACTGCTGATCGCCCCCATGGCGCTACTGTCGGCGATCGTCGGTGTCTGGCTCTCCGGCGGCGACAACAACATATTCACGCAAATCGGCTTCGTGGTGCTCGTCGGCCTGGCTGCAAAAAACGCCATCCTGATCGTAGAGTTCGCCCGTGCCAAGGAAGGCGAAGGCGTCGATCCGCTGGCCGCCGTGCTCGAATCAGCGCGGCTGCGACTGCGTCCAATCCTGATGACCTCGCTTGCTTTTATCGCTGGCGTGGTGCCGCTGGTGCTGGCCAGCGGCGCTGGTGCCGAGATGCGTCATGCCATGGGCATAGCGGTGTTCGCCGGCATGTTGGGCGTCACGCTGTTCGGTCTGGTACTGACGCCCGTGTTCTACGTGGTGGTGCGCCGGCTGGCTTTACGCCGGGAGGTCCGGCAGGCACGACCGGAAGCGGCCAACCCGTATGTCCAGTAGGCCGGAGAACGTCATGTTGAATAGACACAAGAGCATCCTTCCCATGAAAAGCCTGTCACTTCTTGCACTGGCCGGTGTGCTGAGCGGCTGCTCCCTGGCGCCCAAACATGAACGACCGGAGGCGCCCGTCAGTGCCGTGTATCCGACTGGATCGGCCTATGCCGATGCCGCATCGTCTGTTGCGCAGCAGAGCGCTGCAGATATTGGCTGGCGGGATTTTTTCCACGATCCGCTTCTGCAACAACTAATCGACATCTCCCTGTCGAACAATCGTGATCTGCAAAAGGCGGCTTTGAACGTGGAAGCCGCTCGGGCGCAATATCGCATGCAGCGCGCCGACCTGCTGCCCCATCTTGGGAGCACGGCGGATGGCGTGGCCCAACGAGTGCCGGCAGACCTCGGCACGGCCGGCGCGCCCACAATCAACCGCAGCTACCAAGTGGCAGGCGTCGTGTCGTGGGAGATTGACCTGTGGGGACGCATTCGCAACCTGAGCGAGCAGGCGCTGGCGTCCTATCTGGCGCTTGACGAAACTCGCGTGGCCGCCCAGTTGAGCTTGATCTCCGAAGTGGCGAATGCCTACCTGACGCTGCGGGCCGACCAGGAACTGCTGGGGCTGACCAAAGAGACGCTGACCACCCAGCAGCGCTCTTTTGACTTGACCACGCAACTGGTCGAAGCCGGCAACGCCACCCAGATTGACCAGCATCGTGCCGAAATTGCGCTGCGTACAGCAGAGGCCAACCTGGCGATGTACACCCGGCAGGCTGCACGGGATCGCAATGCCCTTGTGCTGCTATTGGGGCAACCCTTGACGCCGGAACACTCCCGCCAACTGGACGAGGCCGTGACGCTGCCCGACAGCCTGGTGCCAGCCGACTTGCCGGCTGGCGTTCCGTCGGACCTAATGATCCGCCGCCCGGATGTGCGAGTTGCTGAGCACCAGTTGCGAGGAGCCAATGCCAGCATCGGTGCCGCGCGGGCGGCTTTCCTGCCCACGATCAGCCTGACGGGTGCGGCCGGTACGGCCAGCGCGAGTCTGGGCGACCTATTCGATGCAGGGTCTGGCACGTGGAGCTTCATGCCGCAAATCATGCTCCCAATCTTCCGCGGTGGGGCATTGAAAGCCAACCTGGATGTGGCCACGGTGCGAAAGCGTATCGAGATCGCCAACTACGAAAAGGCCATTCAAGTCGCCTTTACGGAAGTGGCCGACGCCCTTGCCGGCAAGCGCACGCTGGACGATCAAATCCGATCCGAGCAGCAGCTGGTGACGGCCAGCCGCAAGGCATACGAGCTGGCCGCGCGGCGTTTCACCGAAGGCATGGACGGCAACCTGAGCCTTCTGGATGCACAACGCACGCTCTACGGCTCGCAGCAGACCCTGGTGCGGACACGCCTGGCACGTGTAGCCAATCTGATTGATCTCTACAAGGCATTGGGGGGTGGATGGGCAGAACGTACAAATGAGGTAGATAGGAACGGTCTTGTTGGCTCTGTCACGTTGCCGACATCGTCGCGTCAGATCGTGCGATGAAAAAGACAAAATCGCTCTATCATGGCCACCGATTTCCATAGCGCGGTTGGTAGAAGGCTCTTCCTGGTCGGTAGAGCTTCTCCCAGGCTCGGCTGGGGGGAGGTGAAATGCCAACAAAAAAAGGACTTAGATCGCTCTAAGTCCTTGATTTTGTTTGTCGAGCGGTGGTGGGTGCTGAGGGGCTCGAACCCCCGACCTACGCCTTGTAAGGGCGCCGCTCTACCAACTGAGCTAAGCACCCGCTCGACCATCACAGGCTGGCTGCCTGCAACTTGCTGATCGCTCCACACCTCGCGGCAGTTGCCGTGGTTTGCGTTGCGAGGGCGCAAGTGTAATACAGGTGATTTCAGTTTGCCAAGGCCTGCGCGCGCAAAAAAAACGCCGCCGGGCATCGCGGCCCCGCGGCGTTTCATTCATGCGGCCAAAGCTGTGTCAGTGATGCAGACGCTCAACCTTGGCCGCGGCCTTGTCCGCCACTTCGGCGGGCTTGGCGTCTTCGTCCGGCAATGCCTCTGGCTTGCGCTCGAGCGCCAGTTCCAGCACCTTGTCGATCCAGCGGACCGGCACGATCTCGATGGCGTTCTTCACGTTGTCCGGGATCTCGGCCAGATCCTTGACGTTTTCCTCCGGGATCAGCACCAGCTTGATGCCGCCCCGGTGGGCCGCCAGCAGCTTCTCCTTCAGGCCGCCGATCGGCAGCACCTCGCCGCGCAGCGTGATCTCGCCGGTCATGGCGACATCCGCGCGCACCGGAATGCCGGTCAGCACCGACACCAGCGCCGTGGTCATGGCACCGCCTGCCGACGGGCCGTCCTTGGGCGTGGCGCCTTCGGGCACGTGGATGTGGATGTCGCGCTTCTCGAACATCTCATCCGTGATACCCAGGCGGCGTGCCCGCGAACGCACCACCGAACGTGCGGCCTCGACCGATTCCTTCATCACATCGCCCAGCGAACCGGTACGCGTGATGTTGCCCTTGCCCGGCATGATCGCGGCTTCGATGGTCAGCAGGTCGCCGCCCACCTCGGTCCACGCCAGACCGGTCACCTGGCCAACCTGGTTTTCCTTGCCGGCCAGGCCGAAGTCGTACTTGCGCACGCCGAGGAATTTGTCCAGGTTCTCGGAATCGACCTTGATCGTGCCCGACTCCTTCTTCAGCAGCAGCAGCTTGACCACCTTGCGCGCGATCTTGGAGACCTCGCGTTCCAACGAACGCACCCCCGCTTCACGCGTGTAGTAGCGGATGATGTCGCGGATCGCGCTTTCGGCAACCTCGATCTCGCCTGCCTTCAGACCGTTGTTCTTGATCTGCTTGGGCAGCAGGTAGCGCTGCGCGATATTGACCTTCTCGTCCTCGGTGTAACCCGACAGGCGGATCACTTCCATACGGTCGAGCAGCGGCGGCGGGATGTTGAGCGAGTTCGACGTCGCCACGAACATCACGTCGGACAGGTCGAAGTCCACTTCGATGTAGTGGTCCTGGAACGTGTGGTTCTGTTCCGGGTCCAGCACCTCGAGCAGCGCCGACGACGGATCGCCGCGGAAATCCATGCCCATCTTGTCGATCTCGTCGAGCAGGAAGAGCGGATTGCGCACGCCGACCTTGGACAGGCTCTGCAGGATCTTGCCCGGCATCGAGCCGATGTAGGTACGGCGGTGGCCGCGGATCTCGGCCTCGTCACGCACGCCACCCAGTGCCATGCGCACGAACTTGCGGTTCGTCGCGCGCGCCACCGACTGGCCGAGCGAGGTCTTGCCCACGCCGGGAGGCCCGACCAGGCAGAGGATAGGCGCCTTCACCTTGTCCACGCGCTGTTGCACTGCGAGGTACTCGAGAATGCGTTCCTTGACCTTCTCCAGGCCGTAGTGGTCTTCATCCAGCACGCGCTCGGCGTTGGCCAGGTCGTTGTTGACCTTGCTCTTCTTGCGCCACGGCAGGTTCACCAGCGTGTCGATGTAGTTGCGCACGACGGTGGCTTCGGCCGACATCGGCGACATCAGCTTGAGCTTCTTGAATTCGGCGTCGGCCTTCTTCTTGGCTTCCTTCGGCATGCGCGCAGCCTTGATGCGCTTGTCGAGTTCTTCCAGGTCGGCGCCTTCTTCGCCCTCGCCCAGTTCCTTCTGGATGGCCTTGACCTGCTCGTTCAGGTAGTACTCGCGCTGGCTCTTCTCCATCTGGCGCTTGACGCGGCCACGGATGCGCTTTTCGACCTGGAGGATGTCGATCTCGCCCTCGAGCTGCGACAGCAGGCTTTCCAGGCGTTCGGTCACATTGACCATCTCCAGGATCTTCTGCTTCTGCTCGAGCTTGATCGGCAGGTGCGCGGCGATGGTGTCCGCCAGGCGCCCTGCCTCGTCGATGCCCGACAGCGAAGTCAGGATCTCAGGCGGGATCTTCTTGTTGAGCTTCACGTACTGGTCGAACTGCGACACGATCGCGCGGCGCAGGGCCTCGGTCTCGGCGCTTTCGCCAGGTGCGGGCGGCACGGGCACGGCTTCGCACATGAAGTGCGATTCGTCCTCGCTCACCTCGCGGATATTCGCGCGCTGGGTACCCTCGACCAGCACCTTCACGGTACCGTCGGGCAGTTTCAGCATTTGCAGGATATTGGCGATGCAGCCGACCTCATACAGGTCGTCGGCGGTCGGCTCATCTTTGGCCGCCGTCTTCTGGGCCACGAGCATGATGCTCTTGCCCGCCTCCATCGCAGTCTCAAGCGCCTTGATGGACTTCGGGCGTCCCACGAACAGCGGGATCACCATGTGCGGAAACACCACCACGTCGCGCAGCGGCAACAGTGGGAGGCGAATCGGCTCGGCCGGGAGGAGTTGTGTTCCGGACATCATTTTCCCCAAGTCAGTCATTTAAGGCGTAAGTTGGGCCGCCCGAATCGATTACAAGATACGTGCCAATCGATTCATCAAGGCAGGCAGATGCCGCTCCCTGCACTTGCTGGCCCCTCTGAAACAGCATACCCGCGTTTCCTCCCTCTCGTCGGTAGAAATAAACAAAAAAAGCCGCTCGCTTCTACGCGAACGGCCTTTCCGCCCAGCTGCCGGTGTGGTCCCGACCACTTACCACGTCTGGCAGCCCTCGCGTCAGTTTGACCCCGCCACCTTGGGCTGCTGCTCTTCGTACATCAGCAGCGGAGGTGCATCGCCGTTGATCGTATTTTCATCGATCACCACCTTCTGCACGCCCTTGTAGTTGGGCAGGTCATACATGACGTCCATCAGCGACTGCTCCAGGATCGAACGCAGGCCGCGGGCCCCGGTCTTGCGGCGGATCGCCTTGCGGGCGATGGCGCTCAGCGCACCCGGGCGGATTTCCAGCTCGACGCCTTCCATTGCCAGCAGCTTCTGGTACTGCTTGACCAGCGCGTTCTTGGGCTCGACCAGGATCTGCATCAGCGCGGCCTCGTCCAGCTTGGACAGCGTGGCGACCACCGGCAGGCGGCCGATCAGTTCGGGGATCAGGCCGAACTTGATCAGGTCTTCCGGCTCGGTCTGCGGCAGCACTTCGCTGGCATCGCGCTCGTCCTTGCTCTTGACCTGCGCGGCAAAGCCGATGCCGGTCTTGTCCGAGCGCTGCATGATGACCTTCTCCAGGCCATCGAAGGCGCCGCCGCAGATGAACAGGATGTTGGTCGTGTCCACCTGCAGGAAGTCCTGGTTCGGATGCTTGCGGCCACCCTGCGGCGGCACCGATGCCATGGTGCCTTCGACCAGCTTGAGCAGTGCCTGCTGCACGCCCTCGCCCGACACGTCACGGGTGATCGACGGGTTGTCGGACTTGCGCGAGATCTTGTCGATCTCATCGATGTAGACGATGCCGCGCTGCGCCTTCTCGACTTCGTAGTTGCAGTTCTGCAGCAGCTTCTGGATGATGTTCTCGACGTCCTCGCCCACGTAGCCGGCTTCGGTCAGCGTGGTCGCGTCGGCGATCACGAACGGCACGTTGAGCAGGCGCGCCAGCGTCTGCGCGAGCAGCGTCTTGCCCGAGCCGGTCGGCCCGATCAGCAGGATGTTGCTCTTGGACAGCTCGACATCGTCCTTCTTGCCGAGGTGCTTGAGGCGCTTGTAGTGGTTGTAGACCGCCACGGCCAGGATCTTCTTGGCCTGTTCCTGGCCAATCACATACTGGTCCAGGCTTTCGCGGATCTCGTGGGGCGTGGGGAGGTCCGAGCGCGCGGCCGCGGCGGCGTCTTTCTCGGATGCCGTGGCCTCGTCCCGAATGATCTCATTGCACAGGTCGATGCATTCGTCGCAAATGAACACCGACGGGCCGGCAATCAGCTTCTTGACCTCATGCTGGCTCTTGCCGCAGAAGGAGCAGTACAGAAGCTTTTCGCTGGATGAACCTTTTTTGTCCGCCATAGGAATCAGTCACTTTTGCTGTGCGCACACCGCGGGGCGAAAGGCTCCCCGGAGATACGCTTCAACGCATCATACGCCAAAACAATTGGCACCACCGGCGGTTCCCCCCGGCTGTGGGGCAAAAGCAAAAAACGAGGCACGGGGCCTCGTTCCGGTGTAGCCTTCGCCATTTGAGCCCTTGCCAGCCTGGCCGGCCGCCGCTGCGGATTGCGCCACGGCGGCCCGCTGCATCAGCCGCGGCGGGCGAGGACCTTGTCGATCAGGCCGTAGTCAACCGCCTGGTCGCCGCTCATGAAGTTGTCGCGATCGGTGTCGCGCGCAATCTTCTCGACCGGCTGGCCCGTCACCTCGGACAGGATGGTGTTGAGGCGCTCGCGCAGGTACAGGATCTCGCGCGCCTGGATCTCGATGTCAGAGGCCTGGCCGCGCGCGCCGCCCAGCGGCTGGTGGATCATGATGCGCGAGTTGGGCAGCGCCGAACGCTTGCCCTTGGCGCCAGCCGCCAGCAGGAACGCGCCCATGCTTGCCGCCATGCCCATGCACAGCGTGGACACGTCCGGCTTGACGAACTGCATGGTGTCGTAGATCGCCAGCCCCGCCGATACGGAACCGCCCGGCGAGTTGATGTACAGCGACACGTCCTTGTCGGGGTTCTCGCTCTCGAGGAACAGCAGCTGGGCCACCACCAGGTTGGCGGTCTGGTCGTTGACCTCGCCCACCATGAACACCACGCGCTCCTTCAGCAGGCGCGAGTAGATGTCATAGGCGCGCTCGCCCCGGCCGGACTGCTCGACGACCATCGGCACCAGCCCCAGGCCCTGGGTTTCCAGTGCCGAAGCCTGCGTGGTGGCGAGACGGTCAAGCAAATCATTGCGGGTCATGCATGTTCTCCATGGATTCGTCGGATCGCAAGGCCATCCGGGGTAACTCGGGACGTTGCCCAGCCCCACGCCGAGGCGCGGGGCTGCGGGTCACTTCCGGCCTCAGGCTTGCTGCTGGCTGCCTTCGGCGGTGAGTTCCTCGAAGGACACCTTCTTGTCGGTGACCTTGGCCTTGTCGCACACGAAATTTACCACGTTGTTTTCGAGCACGTAGGCTTCCATTTCGGCCAGGCGCTGCTGGTCGCCGTAGTACCAGCGCATGACTTCCTTCGGATCTTCGTAGCTCTTGGCGAAGTCCTCGATCTCGGCCTTGATCTGGTCAGCCTTGGCTTCCAGGCCGTTGGCCTTGACGATCTCGGCCAGGATCAGGCCCAGCTTGACGCGGCGCTCGGCCTGCTGCGCGAACATCTCGGCCGGGATCGGCATGTCCTTGGCGTTGGGCATGCCCCGCTGCTCCAGGTCGCGGCGGGCCATTTCCACCAGGCGTTCCTGGTCTTGCTCGATCAGGGCCTTGGGCACGTCCAGCTCGCTGGCCTTCAGCAGCGCTTCCATGACCTGGTCCTTCAGCATGGAATGCGTGCGGCGCTTCACTTCGCGCTCGAGGTTCTCGCGGATGTCGGCGCGCATCTTGTCGACGCTGCCGTCGGCGATGCCCAGCGACTTGGCGAAGGCATCATTGACTTCCGGCAGGTGCGCCCACTCGATCTTCTTCAGCGTCACGGTAAACTCGGCGGTCTTGCCGGCCACTTCCTTGCCGTGGTAGTCCTCCGGGAAGGCCAGCGGGAAGGTCTTGCTTTCGCCGACCTTCAGGCCCAGCGCGGCCTGCTCGAACTCGGGCAGCATGCGGCCTTCGCCCAGCACGAACGGGAAGTCCTCGGCCTTGCCGCCGGCGAACTCTTCACCGTCGATCTTGCCGACGAAGTCCAGCGTCACGCGGTCGCCGTTCTGGGCGGTGACGTCGGCACCGCCGTCGCCATGCTCGCCGGCTTCGCCGCGGGCGTGGTAGTGCACGCGCTGCTTGCGCAGGATGTCGATGGTCTTGTCGACTTCGGCATCGGTGATTTCAGTGCCGGTGCGGGTGACTTCAGCGGCCGACAGGTCGCCGATGGTCACTTCCGGGTACACCTCGAAGGTGGCGTCGAATGCGACTTCGTCCTCGCCCACGCCTTCGTTCTTGATCTCGAACTTGGGCTGGCCGGCAACCTTGACGTCCTGTTCCTTGGTGATGTCGAAGAACTTGCGTGCGGCCTTGTCGAAGCGCACTTCAAACTCGACCTGCTGGCCGTACTGCTTCTCGACCATCTTCATCGGCACCTTGCCCGGACGGAAGCCCGACATCTTCACGGTCTTCGACAGGCGAACCAGGCGCTCCTGCTTTTCCTTCTCCACTTCGGCCTTGGGGATGGCCAGGGTCACCTTGCGGTCCAGCTTGCCGAGGTTCTCAATCACGTTCGACATGGTCGTAGATCCAATCCAGAAAATGTAGTTGTGTTCGTAGGTGCTGCCGCTTGCGCATGTACCGCCCGCTTTACCGCCACGGCGCCGTCACCACAGGACGGCCGGGGCGGCGCACCGGCGAACGGGAAGCTCCGCGCAAACGGAAAACGGGGATTATCGCACGGTTTTCATTCGCTTCCGGCAGATTTTGCCCGGAACGGGCCCGGAACCGCCCGCCGGACCCGCGGCGCTATCCCGTCTGCCCATGGCGCAGCGCGCGCAGCAGCAGGCGTGCCGGATCCACCGCATCGGCCAGGTCCGACTCCAGCGGCAGCGGCTCGCCTTCGATCTGGCTGGCCAGCAGTTCCGCGCCCAGCGCTGCCCAGGTGAGGCCGCGCGACCCATATGCAAGGGCGGCGTAGAGCCCGGGCATGCGCGGCAGGTCACGCAAGTGCGCGCCGCGCAGCGATGCGGCCTGTGCCAGCGCGGCGGCCTCGTCAGGCACCTGGCCGACCAGCGGCAGCCGGTTGTGCGTGACCGTGCGCACGCCGACATAGCCGGAGAGCGCCGCGGCATCGATGGCGGCCACGGCGTCGGCCTGGCGCGGCAGCATGCCGGACAGGCGCGCCAGGTTGGCCGCGTGGACCGCCGGCTGCTCCACCAGCGGGCCCTCGTCGACGTCGTAGCTGGAGCCGACCCGGCCCGCGCCGTCTGCGGCACGCGGCAGCAGGTAGCCGGCACCGGTCACCACGCAATCCGGCCAGCCGCCGAGCGCATCCACCTGCGTGGACGCCAGCGTGGTCAGCTGACCGCGCACGCGCCGCATGGTCCAGTGTTGCTGCGGCAGCAGTTGCTGCGCCTCATGTGCGTTGGCCAGTACCAGCACCGGCGCCGATGCCAGCACTTCACCGTCCTGCCCGAGCGCCTGCCATTGCCCGTCGACGCGCGCGATTGCAGCAGCCCGGCAGCCGAAACGCGCCGTCACCGCAGCGCCCGCTTGCGCCAGCTGCGCCGCGCAGATGTCCGGCGGCGCCACCCAGCCGCCTTGCGGGAACCACAGGCCGCCACGCGGCACGCCGGCATGGTGGGCCGCTGCTGCCTCTTCAGCGCTCATCCAGCGCACGAATCCCTCCGGCAAGCCCAGCGCCGCCAGCGCGGCGCGCTGGGCCTCGCCCTCGGCTTCGTCCTCGCCGATCTGCAGCACGCCGCAGCCATGCCAGCCGACCGGATGGCCGGCCTCGGCCAGCGCCGCCCAGGCGCGCAGCGCGTACTGATTGCCGGCGCGCGACAGCCGCGACAGCAGGCTGTCGTCGGCGGACACGTGCGCATGCATGGCCGCCGCGCGATGCGCCGAGGTCTGCCGCGCCGGCCCGTCGTGGCCATCGAACAGCGTCACGCGCCAGCCGCGCGCGGCCAGCCGCTCGGTCACGGCGCAGCCGGCCAGGCCGGCGCCGATCACGATGGCATGGCGCTCGGCCCA